>NZ_JBEOZN010000003.1:0-163092 GCF_040298085.1 Streptosporangium sp. NPDC001681
GGACGCGATCTCCCGTCCGGTAGTGTCGCGAGCCGCCGGGGCCGGGAACGAAGCGCTCCGCGGTCAGGGCCGGGCGGCACCACGTCGTGCCCTGACCGTTCGAAAACACCTCAAGGTTGATCATGCATTCACCCTCCGAGTTCCGCCGTGCCCACCATGGCAGCAGCTGCGATCGTTTCGCCGGCCCTCGCCGCCCCGCCGACGAAGGGGCGATGCGGTCATGAACGTCGGCATCATCGGCCAGGCGGCCGGCCTGTTCGCCGTCACCAACATCGACGACATCTTGGTCCTGGCGCTGTTCTTCGCCCAGGGCGCCGGACACCGCGGCTCGACCCTGCGGATCGTGGCCGGTCAGTATCTCGGTTTCGCCGCCATCTTGGTCGTGGCCGTCGCCGCCGGATTCGGGGCGACGTTCCTGCCTGAGGCGGTCATCCCCTACCTGGGCCTGCTCCCGCTCGCCCTCGGTCTCAAGGCCGCCTGGCAGGCCTGGAGGAACCACCGCGACGGGGAGGGCGAGAAGGAGGGCGGGGCCGCCTCCGGCGGGCCGGGCGTGCCGGCGGTCGCCGCGGTCACCTTCGCCAACGGCGGCGACAACATCGGCGTCTACGTGCCGGTCTTCGCCACCGAGGGCATCGGCGGGATGAGCGTGTACGTCGTGGTCTTCCTCCTGCTGATCGCCGTGTGGTGCCTGGCCGGGCGGTTCTTCGCCACCCATCCGGTCATCGCCAAGACCCTCAGCCGCTGGGGCCACATCCTGCTCCCCGTGGTCCTGATCGCCATCGGCGCGCTCATCCTCATCGAAGGCGGCGCCTTCGGCCTGTGAGCAGGCGCGTGCGGGCCCTCGGGGATTTCGCGGCGCAACCCCTCGCCGTCAGGTCACGAAACGAAAGTTTCACGGTTCATTGACAGCTGGAAAGCGCTTTCCTATGGTGTGACTGTCCGCCAACACGGACGTGTTCATACATGTGAGCGGTGCGCACTCGCTGGGGGGAATCCGGAGCGCAGGTCACCCAGGCCTGCCGGACCAGCAAGGAGTTCGGCTGTGAAGAACAGGTTCGACAGGAGGGCCGCCGCGGTCGCCATCGCCGGCGCGGTCGCCGTGTCCGGGTGGGCACTCGGCACCTCCGCGGCCGCGGTCGGTGTGGCTGTGCCGGTGATCCAGGTGTCGGCGGCGGTCGGCGGCGCCACCGGCTACGCGACCGGCAACGGCGGGACCACCGGCGGTGCGGGCGGGCAGACGGTGAGGGCCACCACGGGGACCGAGATCCACGCGGCCCTGTGCGGCCGGGCCGGCAGCAACACCCCGATCATCATCGAGGTTGAGGGGACCATCAATCACGGCAACACCGGCAAGGTGTCGGGTGCAAGCTGCAACACCGCCGCCGGCGTGATCGAACTCAAGCAGATCAGCAACGTCACGATCATCGGGGTCGGCAACGGGGCCGTCTTCGACCAGCTGGGCATCCACATCCGCGACTCCAGCAACATCATCATCCAGAACGTCACCGTCCGCAACGTCAAGAAGTCGGGCTCGCCCACCTCCAACGGCGGCGATGCCATCGGCATGGAGAGCACCGTCCGCAACGTCTGGGTCGACCACGTCACCCTGGAGGCCTCGGGCGGGGAGTCGGAGGGGTTCGACGGCCTCTTCGACATGAAGGACGACACCCAGTACGTGACCCTGTCCTACAGCACCCTGCGCAACTCCGGCCGCGGCGGGCTCATCGGGTCCAGCGAGAGCGACCGCTCGAACGGCTTCATCACCTTCCACCACAACCTGTACGAGAACATCGACTCCCGCACACCCCTGCTGCGTGGCGGTATAGCCCACATCTACAACAACTCCTACGTAAATCTCCACGAGTCCGGCATCAACTCCCGGGCCGGGGCCCGCGCCAAGGTGGAGAACAACTACTTCAAGGACTCCAAGGACGTCCTGGGCACCTTCTACACCAGCGAGGCCGGCTACTGGCAGGTCGCCGGCAACATCTTCGACAACGTGACCTGGTCGGCCCCCGGCAGCGACAACGCCCCCGCCGGACCCGACCCGCAGTCCAACACCACCGTCAGCGTCCCGTACTCCTACAGCCTCGACGGGGCGAGCTGCGTGCCGGACATCGTCCGCCAGACGGCGGGCGCCAACAAGGGGCTGCGGGTGTCGAACGGCAGCTGCTCGCCACAGACGCCCACGCCCACGGTGACGCCGACTCCCACCCCCACGCCCACGATCACCCCTTCGCCCGGCGGGACCAACCTCAGCATCGGGGCCGGTTCCGACGGCTCCAGCAAGGCCGACGGGACGAGCTACGGCAACGTGCGCGACGGCAACCTGAGCACCTACTGGTCGCCGGCCGGCTCGACCGGTGACATCTCGATCAAGTGGAGTTCCGCCAAGACGGTGTCCAGGGTCGTCATCCGTGAGGCGTCAGGCTCCGCGGGCGGCATCGGATCCTGGCAGCTCGTCAACGGCACCACCGGTGCCGTCCTGAAATCCGGCAGCGGGGCGGGCACCGTCACCTTCGCCGCGACCTCACTGAGCAAGATCACCTTCAAGATCACCGGCTCGACCGGCGCGCCGAAGGTCGCCGAGTTCGAGACCTACGCCGGGTAGCGGGCCGGTCCCACCGTCCGCCACCGATCGCCCGGAACGGGGGGCGGGGTCCGTCCAACTGACGGGCCCCGCCCTTCGGCTTCGGACGGCCTGCGCGCGGCCTCATGCGGGTTGGACGCCTCGATGCGCGCCAGGAGCTCGGGGCGGAGGCCGGATAGCCGTCCGGGGCGGCGGGCCCAGGGGCCTGGAGCGAAGCCGGGCCATACACTGGATGGCGCGTTGAGCGCGCTACGGCGTCCGAGTCGACCCAGACCGGCAGGCATGACGTTCCCGCCCCAAGACGGTCTCGGCTCGCGCCTGGCACGCCCGCCGCGTCCCCTCCTTCTCGTCGGTAATCAGCAAGGGCCTCACCTCGAACTCATGACTTTCAGGCGCCGGTGGCGGATTCCGCGTGGCGGCGTGCTCGGCCTGGCGAGGTGGCGGCCGAGCGCGGCACTGTGCGGCCTGGCCGTGGTCGTCGTCGTGGCGAGCACGGCCGATGTGCTCGCCGTCGGCCCGCTGCGGCGCTGGGATCAGCACGTGATGCTTGGCCTCGACGGGCTGCGGGCGACCGGCTGGCCGCACGTGGCCTGGCGGATGATCGTGGTCGGCGGCCAGTTCTGGCTGGTCGGTTCCCTGGTGATGATCGCGGCCGTGGTAGCGGCCTGGCGGCGGCGCGATCTGCTGCTGGTGGCGGCTGTCGGCGGGTGGCTCGCTGTGACCAGCGCGCTGGTCTGGTTGTTCAAGCAGGCGCTCGGGCGCACGCCTCCTGGCTCGGGCGGCGATCTGCTGTTCGCGGCCGGGCAGTCGTTTCCCTCCGGGCATGCCGCGCTGGGTGCGGCCTGTCTGCTGGTGAGCGCCACCCTGGTGCAGGGCGACGGCGGGCGGTACCTGGTCGGCGCAGCGCACGTGCTGGCCGTCGGCGTCGCGGCGGCGACGGTGGCGCTGGGCTACCACTGGCCCAGTGACGCGATCGCCGGTTGGGCACTCGGTCTTGGGCTGGGACTACTCGGCCGCGCCATCGTGGCCAGGCTTGGGCAACGACGAAACGGCCCGTGGCGGTAGCGGGCGAAAGAGCGCTGGGCCATCGCCACCGACCGTTCGGATCGCGCACTGACACTCTCGTGGCAGTTGACATGATCCACGCCAATCTGATCGTCATCTACACCGAACAGTTCGACAGAGTTCGTCGTCTGGCGGGCCCTGCTGGGCGTGACACCCTCGCGGAGGGGCTGGGGTGCCACGTGTGAGGGGGCCACACCCCATGACAGCAAGATCAAAAACTTTTCGGGCTCTCCCCGTGCGCAACGGTGCCCCCACCCGAAGGGGCCGGGTGGGGGCACGACGAGCCACGTTCAGAGTGGGATGTTGCCGTGCGCGCCCCGGGCGGGGGTCGCCTTGGCCAGGACCCTGGCGATGGCGCCCCGGGTCTCCCCGGGCTTGATGACCTCGTCGATCACACCGAGCTCGATGGCCCGATCGAGACCGCCGGCGAGGACCTCGTGCTCCTCGGCGAGCCTGCTCTCCAGGGCAGCGCGCTCCTCCTCGGGGGCGGCGGCGAGCTCGCGGCGCTTGAGGATGCGGACCGCGGCGACCGCACCCATGACCGCGATCTGGGTCGTCGGCCAGCCGAACACCTTGGTCGCACCCAGCGAGCGGGAGTTCATGGCGATGTAGGCGCCGCCGTACGCCTTCCTGGTCACCAGGGTGATCCGCGGCACGGAGGCCTCGGCGAAGGCGTGCAGGAGTTTGGCGCCGCGGCGGACCACACCGTCGTGCTCCTGTCCGACGCCCGGCAGGTAGCCGGGGACGTCGACCAGGACGACCAGCGGCACCCCGAAGGCATCGCACATCCGGACGAACCGCGCGGCCTTCTCCGCCGAGGCGGAGTCGAGGCAGCCGCCCAGGCGCATCGGGTTGTTGGCCACCACGCCCACGGTCCGGCCTCCGAGACGGCCCAGGGCGGTGACGATGTTGGGCGCCCACTTGGCGTGCAGCTCCACGCCCGGCTCGTCGAGCAGGCCCGCCACGAGCGGCTTCACATCGTAGGCGCGGCGCACGTTCTCGGGCAGCAGGCCGGAGAAGTCGACCTCCTCGACCTCGGTGCGCACCCGGCCCTGGTGGCCGAGGAGCACCGCGAGGCGGCGGGCCTGCACGTAGGCCTCCGTCTCGGTCTTGGTGACCACGTGGACGACGCCGCTGCGCTTGCTGTGCGGCTCGGGGCCCCCCAGGCCGGCCATGTCGATCTGCTCGCCGGTGACGCTGCGGACCACGTCGGGACCGGTGACGAAGATACGGCCCTCGTCGGCCAGGATCACGATGTCGGTCAGCGCCGGGCCGTACGCGGCGCCGCCGGCGGCGGGGCCCACGACAACGGACAACTGCGGGATCACGCCTGAGGCGCGGGTCATCGCGGCGAAGACGCGGCCGACCGCGTGCAGCGACTCGACGCCCTCGGCGAGGCGGGCACCGCCGGAGTGCCAGACGCCGATGATCGGGACCCGCTCGCGGACCGCGACGTCGTAGGCGTGCACGATGTGCTCGCACCCCTCGCTGCCCATCGCACCGCCCTGCACGCGGGCGTCGCTGACGAACGCGACGACCGGCACGCCCTCCACCCGGCCCGTCGCGGCGAGCATGCCGCTGCGGTCGACCGGCGAGATCAGCCGGAGCGAGCCCTCGTCGAGCAGAGCGGAGAGGCGCACCTGGGGGTCACGGGGATCAAGAGGCTCCTGTTCGGAGGCCTCGCTCACCACCCCGTTGTCGAGCACAGTCACCACGAGCTCCCTGTCAGACGCTGGTGAAGGCCACGGCGACGTCGTGCCCGCCGAACCCGAAGGAGTTGTTGATCGCGGCGATCTGGCCACCGGGCAGAGCACGTGGCTCAGCGCGCACGATGTCCACCTCGACGCCGTCGTCGAGGTCGTCCAGGTTGATCGTTCCGGGTGCGCGCCGCTCGTGAAGTGCGAGGACCGTGAAGACGGACTCGATGCCGCCGGCACCGCCGAGCAGGTGACCGGTCATCGACTTGGTGCCGCTGACCAGCGGGTGGTCGCCGATGACCTCCTTGATCGCGACCGTCTCCACCACGTCGCCGGCGGGAGTGGAGGTGGAGTGCGCGTTCACGTGCTTGATGTCGCCGCCCGTGAGGCCGGAGTTCTCCAGGGCGCGGCGCATGGCGAGCATGACCCCGGCACCGGTCGGCTCGGGCTGGGCGATGTGGTGTGCGTCGGCCGAGTACCCGACCCCGGCGGCCACCGCGTAGATCGTGGCGCCACGCGTACGGGCGTGCTCCTCCGACTCCAGCACCAGGATGCCGGCGCCCTCGCCGAGGACGAACCCGTCACGGCCCTTGTCCCAGGGCCGGGAGGCGCGCTGGGGCTCGTCGTTACGGGTCGACATGGCGCGCATGGCGGCGAAGGAGCCGATGTTCAGCGGGTGGATGGCGGCCTCGGTGCCGCCCGCCACGACCACGTCGGCCCGGCCGGAGCGGATCATCTCGATGGCGTACCCGATCGACTCGGCGCCGGTGGCGCAGGCGCTCACGGTGGCATGGACGCCGGCGCGGGCGCCGACCTCGATGCCGATCCAGCCCGCCGCGCCGTTCGGCATCAGCATGGGCACGGTGAACGGTGAGAGCCGTTGCCAGCCCTTCTCCTTGAAGGTGTCGTAGGCGGCGAGGATCGTGGTGATGCCCCCGATACCGCTGCCCACGACGACACCGAGCCGCTCGGGGTCGACCTTGTCGATCGCGGCGTGCGCCCACGCCTCACGGGCCGCGACCAGTGCGAACTGCTCGGCCCGGTCCAGCCGCCGGGCCTCCGGCCGGGGCAGGACCTCGGTCGGGTCCACCGCGGCGAAGGCGGCGAACTTCACCGGGACGGAGTCGACCCAGTCTTCGGTGATGTCGCGTACCCCGGACTGACCGGCGAGGAGCGCCGACCAGGTCGAGGCGACGTCCCCACCGAGAGGCGTCGTCGCGCCGAGCCCGGTGACGACGACACGTACCTGGCCTGTACTCACGTTCTGCGCTCCTTGTGAATCGCTGGTCTTAGGGGTAAGGATCGAGACGTCTCAGTTCTGGATGAAGTTGATGACGTCCTTGACGTTCTTGAGGTGCTTGAGCTGGTCGTCCGGGATCTCCACGCCGAACTCGTCCTGGGCGGCGACGGCGATCTCGACCATGGACAGCGAGTCGATGTCGAGGTCGTCGACGAAGCTCTTCTCCGGAGTGACCTCGGAGGCCGGGATTCCGGTGATCTCGTTGACGATCTTGCCAATGCCGGCGAGGATCTCCTGCTCGGTCAGAGCCATGTCGCGTGTTCTCCTTGAAATGGGTTTTCTTCTGGCTTTCCGGGCGGCGGGGCCGCGCGGAAGTTCTAGGGGATCTCGATGACCTGACCGGCATAGGTCAGGCCCGCGCCGAAGCCCAGCAGCAGGGCGAGCCCGCCGGACTGGACCTCGCCGCGTTCGATCATCCGGGACAGGGCAAGGGGGATCGAGGCGGCCGAGGTGTTGCCCGCCAGGACGATGTCCTTGGCGATGACGGCGTTCTCGGCACCGAGCTTGCGGGCGATCGTCTCGATGATGCGAAGGTTGGCCTGGTGGGGTACGAAGGCCGCGAGGTCGGCGGGATCCACCCCGGCACGCTCGCAGATCTCCTTGGCGACGGGGTGGAGCGCGGTGGTCGCCCAGCGGAACACGGTCTGGCCCTCCTGATGCAGGAAGGAGTCGCGGTCCTTGATGATGATCGCGTCGAACTTGTCGCCGGCGCTGCCCCAGACCACGGGACCGATCCCCGGGGTGTCGGAGGGGCCGACGACCGCCGCGCCCGCGCCGTCGGCGAAGATCACCGCGGTGGCGCGGTCGGTCCAGTCGATCCACTGGGAGAGCTTCTCGGTGCCGACGACGAGCACGTTGGTGGCCGAGCCCGCGCGGATCGCGTCGTTGGCGACCGCGAGCGCGTAGCAGAAGCCGGAGCAGGCGGTGTTGACGTCGAACGCGCCGGGAGCGTCGATGCCCAGCCGCGTGGCCACCCGGCCGGCGGCGTTGGGGATCTGGGTCTCCAGCGTGCAGGTGGCGACGATCACCAGGTCGATGTCGGAGACCGACAGGCCGCTCGCGGCGAGCGCCTTGCCGCCCGCCTGCACGGCCAGGTCGATCTCCGACTCGCTGTCCGGGGCGATCCGGCGCTCCTTGATGCCGACCCGGCTCTGGATCCAGGCGTCGTCGGTCTCCATGGTCGCGGACAGGTCGTCGTTGGTGACCACCTGGGCAGGCTGGTAGTGGCCGAAGGCCAGGATCTTCGCGCCCGGAGAACCCTGAGGGGTCTTCATACCTCGGTCACCGCTCCTCATTCGACTGGAGAGCGGCTCGTGCGGCTTCCAGATCGTCGGGGGTCTTCAGGGCGACGGTCGTCACCCCGCGCAGAGCACGCTTGGCCAGGCCGGTGAGCGTGCCGCCGGGGACAAGTTCGATCATGGTGGTGACGCCGAGCTCGGCCATCGTGGCCATGCAGGCGTCCCAGCGCACCGGGTTGGCGACCTGGGTGACCAGACGCTCCAGGAAGTCGGCGCCGCTCGTGACCGCCGCGCCGTCGCTGTTGGACAGCAGGGTGACGGCGGGGTCGGCCGGGGTGAGGCCCGAGGCGGCCTCACGCAGGTTGTCGACGGCGGAGGCCATGTGCGCGGTGTGGAACGCGCCGGCGACCGACAGCGGGATCACCCGGGCGCGGGCGGGCGGCTCCGCCTTGAAGGCCGCCAGTTGCTCCAGCGTGCCGCCGGCGACGATCTGTCCGGCGCCGTTGACGTTGGCGGGAGTGAGCCCGTTGGCGGCGATGGCCGCGAGGACCTCCTCCTCGACCCCGCCGAGGACGGCGGACATGCCGGTCTCGGCGATGGCCGCGGCCTTGGCCATGGCCTGGCCGCGCTCGCGGACGAGGCCGAGGGCCTGTTCGGGCGTGAGCACCCCGGCCAGGGTGGCGGCGGTGAACTCGCCCACGCTGTGCCCGGCGACGATGTCGGGAGAGGCCCCCAGGACCTCGGCGATGGCCAGTCCGGCGGCCACGAGCAGGGGCTGCGCGACGGCGGTGTCACGGATCTCGTCCGCGTCGGCGATGGTCCCGTAGGCGATCAGATCGAGTCCGGCCAACTCCGACCAAGCGGTCAGCCGGTCGGCCAGGCCCGGTAGTTCGAGCCATGGACTGAGGAAGCCTGGAGTCTGGGCACCCTGGCCCGGAGCGACGATGACGAGCACGAAATCCAGCCTGCCCTGTAGAGGTTCAATACTCGGATAGAGATCCAGACGAAGTTTGTCCCCACTTTTTTGTAGGGAACCTACAGTGGGGGTTTCGTGGAAGTTAAGTAAAGCCTGCTATGTCACCGGCGTTTCCGATAGGCGTCCGAGGATCAGCCCCACCTGCAGAGTGAAGGCGGATCGCCCCTCCGTCGGCTGGTAGCCGGTCAGCTCGGTGATCTTACGCAGACGGTAGCGCACCGTGTTCGGGTGGACGAACAGCAGCCTGGCCGTCGCCTCCAGGGAGGTGCCCTGTTCCAGGTAGGTCGCCAGGGTGTCGAGCAGTGGCGTGCCGATCAGTGGCTGGTAGACGTTCTCGATCAGCTGCGCCCTGGCGTCGGCGTCACCGTCGAGGGCCCGCTCGGCCAGCAGATCCTCGGCGTGGACCGGCCTGGGCGCGTCCGGCCACCCCGCGGCCGCCCGCAGCCCCGCCATCGCCGCCCGCGCGGATCTGGCGGCCGAGTGCAGGTCCGCGACCTCGGGCCCGATCACGATCGGCCCGTTTCCGAAACGCGGCACCACATGCCTGGCCGCGGCGGCGACGCTGTCCGCGCCGCCCACGATCACGATCAGCCGGTCGCCCTGCACCCCGGCCAGCATGTCCAGGCCGGACCTGCGGCCCCGATCGCGCAATGCGTCTATCACCGCCTGCGGGTCGTCGTCGGGCGTCTGTCCCGCCAGCACCACGACGGGGGTGGAGGTCCAGCCGAGCGCGGCGGCCCAGGAGTGCAGGCCGTCGTCGACCTCCCCCCTGACCAGGGCGTCCACGATCAGCGCCTCCAGCCGCGCGTCCCAGGCGCCGCGCGCCTCGGCCTCCCGCGCGTACACCTGCGCGGCGGCGAACGCGACATCGCGGGTGTAGCGGAGCATCGCCTGCTGGAGCTGGTCATCGCCGCCGGGCGCCGCCAGTTCCTCGGTCTGTGCCTCGACCACCTCGACCACGACCCGCACGATGTCGACCGTCTGCTGCAGCGAGATGGACCGCTTCAGCTCCCTGGGCGCGGTGCCGAAGAACTCGATGCTGGGCGTCGGGCGGCCCTCGCCGGCGTGCTGGAACCACTCCACGAAGGCGGCGATCCCGGCCTGGGCGACCAGCCCGACCCAGGACCTGTCCTCTGCGGAAAGTGCGCGAAACCACATCAGCCGGTCGTCCATCCGGGACATGGCGGCCGTGCTCAACGTGCCCATGGCCCGTTCAAGCCGGCGCGTGGTGTCCTCCCTGACCCGGTCGGGATCGAGATCCCTCCCGTCCGACCCGGTCACGACGTCGCTGTGCCTGACCGCTCGCTCGCTCCGTTCCCTCACGCCACTAAGAGTGCCAGGTCGTCGGAGATGCACCGGCCATGGTCCCCGACAGCGCACGCCCCTCGATCTTGTACGTCCGGTACGACCGGGTCCCCCGTGGTGGACGCGACCGCGCTCAGACGACCGCGACGGCGGTGATCAGTCCGATGGCCAGGTGGGTGACCGCCAGCAGCCGGGCGCCAGGCTGGAGCTCCGGCTCCTTGACCAGAGCGCGCACCGAGATTCCCGCCACCCTGTCGAACGCGATCATCGCCACGGTCTGTACGGCGATGCCGACCAGGCCGAAGACCAGCGTCGCGAGCAGGCCCTCCTGCAGGGCGCCACCGGAGGACCAGATGGAGGCCGCGACGATCAGCCCGACGGCGGCCAGCCCACAGCAGGCCAGCAGCGTGGCGTTGGGGTTGCGCTCCTCCTTGATCAGCCGGCTGAGCTTGCCGGGAATGGCCATGTCGATCACGTAGAAGCCGATGATCAGCAGGATCACGCCGAGGGCGGCGTAGGAGGCGATCGCGAGCGCGCCGCGCCCGAGGATTTCGGCGAGGGAGAGCGCCTCGCCGCCGGTCGCGGGGGGCAGGAGCGTCACGGCCGGGGTGGGGGTGGGACTCATGGCTTGATTCTCTTTCCAGGACTCAGAGCTCGATGCGGTGCGGAACGAATGACGATGTGTCGTCGGTGATGAACCCTGAGGTCTCGCGGATGCCGACACCCGCCGCCTCGTCGTGGACCATCCAGGCGCCGAGCACGGGGCGCCAGCCGTCGAAGACGGGCAGCGCCTGGAACTCCTGGTAGACGTACCCTTCGGCGCCGTAGCCGCCCGAGGTCTCGACGCGCTCGCCGGGGGTGACGATCCGCATGCTCGCGCCCTCGCGGCCGAGCAGCGGCTTGGCGATGTACGAGGACATGTCGCGGGGGCCGTCGAGATAGGCGGGCAGCAGGTTCTGGTGGTCCGGATACAGCTCCCAGAGCACCGCGAGCAGCGCCTTGTTGGACAGCAGCATCTTCCACAGCGGCTCGATCCAGGTCATCGAGACCTGCTGGCGCACCGCCCGTGTGCCGAACGGATCGGCGACCGCCCACTCCCACGGGTACAGCTTGCAGAGCGAGCGGATCACCCGGCGCTCCATGTCGACGAAGCGGAGGTTGAGGTCGTCCCAGCCGATGTCCTCCATGGCCACCGCGACGGTCTTGAGGCCGGCCTGGTCGGCGGTCTCCTGCAGGTAGGCGAGGGTCATCGCCTCCTCGCCCGAGGTGTCCATGTTGGTCCAGGCGAAGTGCGTGGGGCCGGTGGGCAGGCCGGTCGAGATCTGCTGCCACCTGGCGATCAGTCGTTCGTGGATGGAGTTCCACTGGTCGTCGTCGGGGTAGCGGTCACGCAGCCAGAACCACTGCACCACCGAGCTCTCCAGCAGGCTGGTGGGGGTGTCGGCGTTGTACTCCAGCATCTTGGCCGGACCGGTCCCGTCGTAGCGCAGGTCGAACCGGCCGAACAGGTGCGGGTCGTTCCGCTCCCAGGAGGCGGCGATCTCCGGGGCCACCCAGTCCGGAATCGCGAAGTCGGCGTAGCGGTTCTTCTCGATGACGTGCTCCACGGCGTGCAGGCACATCCGGTGCAGATCCTCGACCTGGTTCTCCAGGTCCAGGATCTCGTCCATGGAGAAGACGTACTGCACGGTCTCGTCCCAGTACGGGCGGGTGAGACCTTCGGGGTGTGCCGAGCGGTGGTAGGCCAGGCCGTGGCCTTCGATGATGCTCTCCCAGTCGGCGCGGGGGAGCGAGGTCTCGCGTCTCATCTGTGCCGGATCAGCTCCCGCTACCCGACCCACTGCGCCCGCCGAAGCCGCCCCGCTGGATCACGGTGCCCTTACCGCTGGTGATTTTGACGTCCGAGGGGCGCAGCGTGGTCCCCTGCCGGATGCGGGCGCCGCTCCTGACGCCGCCGTAGTACCAGCCGTAGGCGCCCCGTGACCCGCGGTAGCGGCTGTCGTCGCAGAGGTCCTCGTCCACCACCCGGTACGTGCCGTCCGGCTGGCGGCTGTTGAGATCGACGCACTCGGCGCCCACCTCCTTGTAGTCCCGCTGCGTGGAGCAGGAACTGACCAGAAGCATTGAGACGACGCTGATCCCGGTGATGGTGACCGCCCTGGAAGCCTTGAACCCCGAAGGCTTGGCGGGTGGCCTGCCGGGAAGATCCTGTGATGCGGCCTGCGGGTGTTTTGGTGGTTGGGCCATCGAGCTCCAATGAGATGCGTTGGCCTAGGCTATCGATGCTGTTTTGTCGGTTCAACCGCGGTATGGAGCCATGGTGAGAATCACCGTTGCGCACACATGGGAGATCGCGTCCGGTCGGCCCGGCGAAGAAGGGTGATCATTCCCCGTCCGATGTGTAATGTTCTGGCAAAGCACAGGGAACGAGGGGTCCGCGGTGCCGGAGATCAGACCGTTGCGGCCGGGGGATCCGCCGCGACTGGGGGAGTACTCGCTCAGGGGCAGGCTGGGGGAGGGCGGTCAGGGGGTCGTCTACCTCGGCGAGTCCGAGGGCGGCGAGCGCGCCGCCATCAAGCTGCTGCATGTGCGCTTCACCGAGGAGGTCCACGCGCGTGCCCGCTTCGCCCGCGAGCTGGCGGCGGCTCGCCGGGTGTCCCCCTTCTGCACCGCCCAGGTGCTCGACGCCGACCTCGACGGTGAGACGCCCTACATCGCGAGCGAGCTGATCGAGGGCCCGTCGCTGCGCCAGGTCGTCGAACGCGACGGACCGCTGTCCGGTGAGGCACTGGAGCGCCTGGCCATCGGCACCGCCACCGCGCTGACCGCGATCCACCACGCGGGCATCGCGCACCGGGATTTCAAGCCCGACAACGTCATGCTCGCCACGGACGGCCCCCGGGTGGTCGACTTCGGCATCGCGAAGATCATTGACGAGAGCGGGACGATCACCACCCGCGCGGTCGGCACCCCCGCCTACATGGCGCCCGAGCAGATCGCCGGAGAGCGGGTGGGGTTCCCCGCCGACGTGTTCGCCTGGGGCTCGACCATCGTCTTCACCGCCACCGGAAAGGCCCCTTTCGGGAGCGACACGATCGTGGCGACGCTCAACCGTGTCATCAACCACGAGGCCGACCTGAGCGCCCTGCCCGACGGGCTGCGTGAGCTCGTCGCCGCCTGCCTGAACAAGGACCAGAAGCTCAGGCCCACCTCGGACGTGCTGTTGAAACGCCTGCTCGGCCACCCGGTGGACGAGGCGGAGGCATCCGAGGAGGTGCTGGCCGAGGGCGTGCAGGCCGCCACAGTGGATCTGACGCGGCCGGAGGGGCCGGTCAGGCGCACCCGGAGGCGGGCCGCGATCGCCGGCGGGATCGCCGTCCTCGGCGGGGTCGGCGCCTTCCTGGCCGTCCAGTTCGGTTTCCCGCCCGGCGGGCGGGCCGAGCCCACCCGTCCGCCGTCATCGACCCCCTCGGTCGCGGCCGAGGTCACGAAGGTCTCCACGGGCTCACCACTGCTCGATCGGATCAAGGCCACCGGCAGGCTCCGGGTGGGCTACCGCGGCGGCCTGCCGGGGATCTCACTGGGCGACGACCCGCCGCGCGGGTTCGAGGCCGATGTGGCCGCCTACCTGGCGAAGGCCCTGGCGGTGCCCGAAGGCGGTCTCAGATTCGTGCCCGTGGGCTACTCGGACAGGGAGGAGTGGGTCGAGAAGGGCAAGGTCGACCTGGTGATCTCCAACCTCTCGATCGACGATGCCGACCGCAGCCGGGTCGCCTTCGCCGGGCCGTACTACGTCGCCCACCGCGACGTGCTCGTCCTTGCCGATGCGAAGATCGACAAGCTGAAGGACCTGCGAGGCAAGAGGATCTGCCTGTCACCCGGGCAGACCACGGGCACGATCATCCGTGGTAGAGGTGTTGGCTTCGTCCCCACAGAAGGTGATCCCGCCCAGTGCGCGTCCCAGGTGGGCGACGGCAGCGCCGACGCCATGGTCGGCGACGACCTGCTGATCGCCGGCTTCGGCGCCCGCCTGCGCGGCGTCAAGGTCAAGATCGTCGGAGTCAGGCTCACCTCGGAACGGTACGGTGTGGCACTTCGAACCGGCGATCCGGTGGCCTGTCGGAAGATCAACGAAGTGATCACGTCCATGTACGCGGACGGAACCCTGGCACACCTGCTCAAAAGCCACCTGGGCAGGGTCGACTTCCGCTTCGAGACCGCGCTGCCCCGCCTGGAGACCTGCTAGACCCTCTCCCGCGAGTGGTCAGGTGACTCCTGGCAACGCGGGGAGGCGTCGCCAGGATGACCTGGGTGGGCAGAGGGGCCAGGGGAAGGTCACGTCAGGGGTTCGAGCAGGTGATCCCCTTCGCGGGAACCTTCCCGTCGATCAGGTAGGCGTCGGTCACCTTCGCGATGCAGGCGTCACCGGACAGGTAGGCGCCGTGTCCCTCGCCCTTGTAGGTCACCAGCACGCCGGTCCTGAGTTCCGAGGTCAGCTTCGGAGCCCACTCGTACGGGGTGGCGGGGTCGCCGGTGCCGCCGATCACCACGATCGGGGCCGAGCCCGTGGCGTTGACCCGCCTGGCCTCGTCGCTGCCGGGAACCGGCCACATCGAGCAGGTCAGGCCCATCCCGCTGCCGCCGAACAGCGGGGAGACCCTCATCGTCTCGGCCTCGACCGTGGCCAGTTCCCCGGGAGTGGGTCGTTCCGCGGTGTCGACGCAACTGATCGCCGGGAAGCTGCTCATGAGCGTCGTGTAGCTGCCGTCGGGCAGGCGACCGTTGTAGCTGTCGGCCAGCGCCAGCATGATCCGTCCGTCCCCCTTGATCGCCTGGCCCAGCGCCTGGTCGAGCAGCGGCCAGGTCATCTCCGAGTACAGCGCGGCGGCGATGCCGGTGCCCGTCAGTCCCTGCGTCAGGGTACGGTCGCCGACCTCGAGCGGGGTGTCCTTCAGGTCGTCCATGAGTTTCACGACGTTCTTGTTGGCGAGGGTCACGTCGGTGCCGATCTCACACTGGCGGGGTTCCTTCACGCAATCCTTGAGGAAGGCGTTGTAGGCGTGCTGGAAGCCCTTCGTCTGGACCATCGTGCGATCGGCCAGGGACACGCTCGGGTCCAGCGGGGCGTCCAGCACGAACCGGCCCACGTTCTTCGGGAACCTGGTCGCGTAGACCGCGCCGAGTTGCGTCCCGTACGAGATGCCGAAGTAGTTCAGTTTCTCCTCGCCCAGGGCCTCGCGGAGGCGGTCCATGTCCGCGGCGGCGTTCACCGTGCCGACATAGGGCAGCAGCTTGCCCGAGGTCTGCCCGCAGGCCGTCACGAACTCCTTGGTGGTCTGCCGGATCTCGGCGCGATCGGCGTCGTTGGTGGGCAGGGTGTTCATCGAGGTGTACTTGTCCATCATCGCGTTGCCGCCGCACCGGACGCCCGAACTGCGGCCGACTCCGCGGGGGTCGAAGCTGACCAGGTCGTAGTGGCGGTTCAGAGTGGTGAAGGCCTTGGCGGCCTGGGCCAGGGTGTCGACGCCCGAGGCGCCGGGACCGCCGAAGTTGAAGACCAGCGAGCCGATTCGCTTGCCGGGACCCGAGGCTCTGACGCGGATGACGGCCATGTCGATGGAGTCGCCGTCAGGTTTGGCGTAGTCGAGCGGGACCTTGAGTTTCCCGCACTGCTGCGCGCGTTCGGACTGCGCGGGAGGCTGGCCGCCGGGTCGCTTGATGTCGGTGCACGGGCCCCAGGCGATCGTTCCCGAGGGCGCGGCCGTCGGCGTGGTGGCGGTCGGCGCGGAGGTGCCCGCGGCGACACTGTTTCCTTCGCCGCCGCTGCCGCAGGCGGCGAGCGCGGTTGACAGGGCCGCGACCGTCGCGGCCGCCCTAAGGATTCTTGCCATGAAAAAGCTCCCCCTGAAATCGTTCGCCGGGGGAAGCGATTCCACCCTAACCGGGCGGGCCCCCATGGAAAAGGAGAACCCGCCCGGAAAGGATCACACGCCCATGGACTGGGTGTCGTTGCTCTCGGCGCCCCCGGCCTCGGTCACGCCGTTCTTCAAGTGGTACATGGAGATGGCGTCGCCCAGCACCTCGGGGTCGAGCTCACCGCGCTCGACCAGCTGGGTGAGCACGGCCAGGGTGATCGAGGCCGCGTCGACGTGGAAGTGGCGGCGCAGCGCCGACCGGGTGTCCGACAGGCCGAAGCCGTCGGTGCCGAGCGAGCTCCAGTCACCGGGAACCCACTGGGCGATCTGGTCCTGGACCGCCCGCATGTAGTCGCTCACGCCCACGAACGGCCCCTGGGCCTTCGACAGCGCCTGCGTGACGTACGGCACGCGCTTGTCCGCCTCGGGGTTGAGCAGGTTGTGCTCCTCGGCGGCGAGCGCGTCGCGGCGCAGCTCCGTCCAGGAGGTGGCCGACCAGACCTCGGCCGCCACCCCCCAGTCCTCGGCCAGCATCCGCTGGGCCTCCACGGCCCACGGCCCGGCCACACCGGACGCCAGGATGTTGGCCCTCGGGCCCGAGACGGCCGGAGCCGGGGCGAACCTGTACAGACCCTTGAGCAGGCCCGCCACGTCCAGGTCCGCGGGCTCGGCGGGCTGGAGGTAGGGCTCGTTGTAGACGGTCAGGTAGTAGAAGACGTTCTCCGGTTGGTCGCCGTACATCCTCCGCAGACCGTCCTTGACGATGTGGGCCACCTCGAACCCCCACGACGGGTCGTAGGAGACCGCCGCCGGGTTCGTCGAGGCGATCAGCGGGGTGTGGCCGTCCTCGTGCTGCAGGCCCTCGCCGTTCAGCGTGGTGCGGCCGGCGGTGGCGCCGAGCAGGAAGCCGCGGCCCATCTGGTCGGCGAGCTGCCACATCTGGTCGGCGGTGCGCTGCCAGCCGAACATCGAGTAGAAGATGTAGATCGGGATCATGTGCTCGCCGTGCGTGGCGTACGACGAGCCGACCGCGATCGTGGAGGCCATCGAGCCCGACTCGCTGATGCCCTCGTGCAGGATCTGACCCTCGGTCGACTCCTTGTACGACAGCAGCAGCTCGCGGTCGACCGCCTCGTAGGTCTGGCCGTGCGGCGAGTAGATCTTCGCCGTCGGGAAGATCGCGTCGAGACCGAAGGTACGCGCCTCGTCAGGGATGATCGGCACGAACCGGTGGCCGATCTCCTTGTCGCGCATGAGGTCCTTGAGCAGGCGGACGAACGCCATGGTGGTGGCGACGTTCTGCTTTCCGGAGCCCTTCTTCAGCTGCGCGTAGGCGGCGTCGCCGGGAAGTTTGACCGGCTTGGCGCGCATCACGCGCTTGGGCAGGAAACCGCCCAGAGCCGCGCGCCGCTCCTTCATGTACTGGATCTCGGGGTCGTTCTCGCCCGGGTGGAAGTACGGGGGAAGGTCGGCCTCGAGGGCGGAGTCGGGGATCGGCAGGTAGAGCCGGTCGCGGAACTCCTTCAGGTCGGCCTTGGACAGCTTCTTCATCTGGTGCGTCGCGTTGCGCGCCTCGAAGTCCTTGCCGAGGGTCCAGCCCTTGATGGTCTGGGCGAGGATGACGGTCGGCTGGCCGACGTGCTCGCGAGCCGACTTGTAGGCCGCGTACACCTTGCGGTAGTCGTGGCCGCCACGCGACAGCTTGCGGATGTCCTCGTCCGACAGGTGCTCGACCATCTTGCGCAGGCGCGGGTCGTCGCCGAAGAAGTTCTCGCGGATGTACTCGCCGGACTCGACGGAGTAGGTCTGGAACTGGCCGTCGGGGACGGTGTTCATCTTGTTGACCAGCACGCCGTCGACATCGGCCGCCAGCAGCGGGTCCCAGTCACGGCCCCAGACGACCTTGATGACGTTCCAGCCGGCGCCGCGGAAGTAGGACTCCAGCTCCTGGATGATCTTTCCGTTGCCGCGTACCGGGCCGTCGAGACGCTGCAGGTTGCAGTTGATGACGAAGGTGAGGTTGTCGAGCTCCTCGCGGGCCGCCAGGCCGATCGCGCCGAGCGACTCGGGCTCGTCCATCTCGCCGTCACCGAGGTAGCACCAGACGTGGCTCCGGCTGGTGTCCTTGATCTTCCGGTTCAGCAGGTAGCGGTTGAACCGGGCCTGGTAGATCGCCCCGATCGGGCCGAGACCCATGGAGACCGTGGGGAACTCCCAGAAGTCGGGCATCAGGCGGGGGTGCGGATAGGAGGGCAGGCCCTTGAAACCGTGCGAGAGCTCCTGGCGGAAGGCGTCGAGCTGGGCCTCGTTGAGGCGGCCCTCAAGGAAGGCGCGGGCGTAGATGCCAGGTGCGGCGTGGCCCTGGAAGAAGACCTGGTCTCCGGACTCGCCGTGGTCCTTGCCGCGGAAGAAGTGGTTGAAACCCACCTCGTAGAGCGACGCGGCCGAGGCGTAGGTGGCGATGTGCCCGCCGACGTTGGTGCGGGCATTGGCCCGGGTCACCATGACCGCCGCGTTCCAGCGCGTGTAGGCGCGGATCCGGCGCTCGACGTACTCGTCGCCTGGGAACCAGGGTTCACGCTCCGGCGGGATGGTGTTGATGTAGTCGGTGCTACGTAGGCCGGGCACACCGACCTGATGCTCGCGAGCCCGTTCCAACAGCCGAAGCATCAGGTAACGAGCACGAGTGCGACCTTCCGTCTTGATGACGTTGTCGAGCGACTCGAGCCACTCCTGGGTCTCACTGGGGTCGACATCAGGAAGCTGGCTGGGTAGGCCGTCGCTGATGATCGAGAAACGCTGGCGTCCGGAAGCCACTGGGTCTCGCCTTCCGAGGATGGACTTTTGTCTGGTGTAGGTCGTCTTCCATCCTGGTCGCTTACCCCGGAAAGTGCATCTCTACTTACCGGTAACCAGGAGATCCCTGCTGGCAGGGGTACATAAGTGGCCTAGACCACCGATGGTAGGACGAATTGCCGTCAAAGGTTACATCGAGGTTCCCTCTTTTTTACAGGTCCCCTCCCTGTGAATCCGGGTCCCGCCGGCTGGCCGGGTCCGGAACCCTCACGCGAGGAGGGCTCCCAGGGCTGAGAGGAGCGACTGAAACCTTGCATATATGTAACGAGTGGCGCTCCCTCTTAGTGCCCTCCGCGCCCCTTTCGTACGCCCATGGAGAGCTGGAGCGTCCCGTATAAGGTGATCTACCCAGTGCGGGCGCGTGACGGATGGGGCGCCTGATGCGCTCCGCGCCGGGTGCGGTCGTCAGCGCAGCTCACGATGGATCGTAGGATCGGTATGTGAGATCTCAGACGATCGAGGTGGTAACGGGTTCCCGGGAGCGGGTGCACGACATCACCTCCGAGTGCGAGAGCTTCGTCCGGTCATGTGGGGGCGACGGTCTGTTGAACGTCTTCGTGCCCCACGCGACCGCCGGGGTCGCGCTGCTGGAGCTGGGCTCAGGCAGTGACGACGATCTGCTCGTGGCGCTGGAGGCTCTGCTTCCCGCCGATGACAGATGGAAGCATGCGCACGGCTCAAGAGGGCATGGACGGTCGCATGTCATGCCCGCCCTCATTCCGCCGTACGCCACCGTCCCGGTCCTGTCGGGGCGGCTCGCGCTGGGAACCTGGCAGTCCATCGCCGTGGTGGATCTCAACGTCGACAATCTGGAACGCCAGGTCCGTTTGTCATTTTTGTCGGACTAATTCATACGTAGCCCAGTCGTTGCCGTGGCGACCGTTGACGACTAAGGGTCACAGCGTGTGGACTGTGCCGAAGCACTTTGAGCACCGTGTGATTGCGGGGCCATCCAAGCAGGAGGGACAAACGTGAGCGCGACCGCGGGTCAGGCCCAGGGCGAACGCGGCCTGGCCGAACGACTCGGCCTCAAGCAGGGTCAGGTGGTGCAGGAGGTCGGATGGGACGAGGACGCTGACGACGATCTGCGCGACTCCGTCGAGGAGCTGACCGGTAACGAGCTGGTCGATGAAGACTTCGAGGACGTCGTCGACGTCGTGCTGCTCTGGTGGCGTGACGGTGACGGTGATCTGTTCGACGCCCTGAGCAGCGTGGTGACCAACCTCACCGATGGTGGCCAGATCTGGCTGCTCACTCCCAAAGCCGGCCGGGACGGGCACGTGGAGCCGAGCGACATCGGGGAAGACGCCACCACTGCGGGTCTCTCGCAGACCAGCAGCATCAGTGCGGCCCCCGACTGGTCGGGGACGCGTCTGGCGACGCCCAAGGCGCGCCGCTAAGGGTCCGCCCTGCCGTACGGCTCGCGCGAGCCGTACGGCAGGATGATGACGCATGCCTCATGCGACGAAAGGAACCCCGGCCATGGCGATCGAGGTGGGTACCCAGGCTCCGGGCTTCGAGCTGAGCGACCAGCACGGCACCCCGGTCAAGCTTTCCGACCACCGGGGCAAAAAGATCGTGCTGATCTTCTATCCTCTCGCGTTCACCGGCGTCTGCGGCGGCGAACTCGACGCCATCCGCGACGAGTTCATGGCCGACACGCCCGAAGACGTTGAAGTTCTCACCATCTCGATTGACTCCATCTTCGCTCACCGCGCGTGGGCGGATCAGAAGGGCTACACCTTCCCGCTGCTCTCCGACTTCTGGCCGCACGGACAGGTCGCGCGGGCGTACGGTGTGTTCGATGAGGAGAAGGGCTTCGCGGAGCGCGGAACCTTCATCATCGACGGCGAGGGCGTGGTCCGCTGGCGTGTCGTGAATCCGATTTCACAGGCCCGCGACATCGCCGAGTACCGCAAGGTGCTCGCCGAACTTCCCTAAGCGGTGACCCGGCGACCGCCCGTTCACGTGGCGCCCGCCGGTCCGACCTCTCGGAGGCGATCATGCCCTGCTTCTCCTGCGGGGCCAGGCAGACCGACCCGATCCGTGGTGCCAGCCCGTGGACGCGCGGGGTACGCGACGAGACGCAGGTGCTGATCTGCCCGGACTGCCGGCGCACCCATGAAGTCGAGCTCGACACGTGCTCCTCATGCGGCTCCGTCGCGCTCATCTGCCGGCTCGGCGAGGTGGAGTGCCGGTCCTGCGGCTCGGTGCGGCTCGCCCGCGCCGACGGCCGACCGGCCGTCGCCTGTTCCCCGGGCCTGGCCGACGAGGTGGAGGCCGCCCTGGCCAGGGTGCTGCGCCGGGTCCCCTGAGGGGCCGTTCTCGCCTGGGGACGGGGCCCCGGTGAGGTCACGTCCGCGTACGTGGTGTGCGAGTGTTCGGGATCGGGGCGGCCGGTCACCGCTGAGGTGAAAAGCGCGGCCAGGGCGGGGAGTGGGAGTTTTTGTGATCTGGGTGGTTCGGCACGCCACCGGCCTGCCGAACCACCCAGATCACGGAAGCCACCGCGTGCGGCACCGTCCCATCCAGCGATGATCACCCGAGATACCGGTAAGCCGCATATGAAGCCGTAGCCGGGGTTCCTTTCCGATCTCCGCCATATCGGTGGATCTACCCCATCCGGGCGCGCATGCCGTGCGCTAGGGTCGGGCTCGGTCCCGCTCCTTCGAGCCGCTGGATGGGTGCATGAGCTCCTTCGTTGTTGCCCTTGACGTCGGTGGAACGTCGATGAAGGGCGGCCTCGTCACCAGGTCCGGCGAGATCATCCACACCGACCGTCGCGCGACTCCACGGGATAGGGGCCCCGCCGCCGTCGTCGCGACGATCCGGTCGTTCATCGACGACCTGGCCACCGCGGGCGGCGGCACCCCCGCGGGCGTCGGGCTCGCCGTGCCCGGCCTGGTCACCGCCGATGCGGCCCGCTACTCCGCCAACATCGGCTGGAGGGACGTCCCCGCGACGGATTTCGTCCCGCTCGACGTCCCCGTCATGCTCGGCCACGACGTCCGCACCGGCGGCCTCGCGGAGAGTGTCCTGGGTGCCGGTCGCGAGCTCTCCGACTTCCTGTTCCTGCCCATCGGCACCGGCATCGCGGGCGCTGTGATCCTGCACGGCGAGCCGTACGGCGGGAGCGCCGGCTGGGGCGGCGAGATCGGCCACATCCCGGTCTTCCCGGAGGGTGAGCCGTGTGCCTGTGGCCAGATCGGCTGCCTGGAGACCTACGCCTCCGCCTCCGCCGTAGCCCGCCGCTACTCCGCTCGCGCCACCGCATCCGCCGCCCCGGCCTCGCCTGAAACCGTCCCCAGCGCCTCAGCCGCCACCACCGCCTCGCCCACTGCCTCGTCGCCCGCCATTGCCGCTCCCCTTGCCGCTTCGCCCGCCCCCGCCTCGCCCGTCACCGTCCCCAGCGCCTCGCCCGTCACCGCCACCGCCGAGCAGGTCGCAGCCCTGACCGCCTCCGGAGATCCTCTCGCCATGGAGATCTGGGGCGAAGCGGTCGAGGCGCTCTCCCTGGCCCTGGCCACCTACACGCTCCTGCTGGACCCCTCGGCCATCGTCCTCGGTGGCGGCCTCGCCGAGGCGGGCCCCCTCCTCTCCGTTCCCCTGGCCGAGCGCCTTGGCGAACGCCTCGCCTTCCGCGACGCACCACCTCTGCGCCAGGCTGCCCTCGGCATGTCAGCCGGCATGCTCGGCGCAGCCCTCCTCGGCTGGCGCGCCGCCGGTTTCGCCGACGCGGGGGCCAACTGGTCTCCCGATGTGCTGAAATCCCCCCGGGTGGCGTAAGGTGTTGTCCCGTCTGTCCAACGGGATTACCCCGGGCGCTTAGCTCAGCGGTAGAGCGCTCGCCTTACAAGCGAGATGTCACTGGTTCGAACCCAGTAGTGCCCACCAGCCAAAACGCCCCGTATCCGATCTTCGGAACGGGGCGTGAGTGACTAGGGGGTCGCGCAGATAGACGCAGGCTCCCCTGGCAGAACGTCTTCCGTCGCCTCGGCCGGCTGCTACGGACGCCGCGCCATCGTCGCGATCCAGGCTACGGCAGGGACGGTCTCTCGGGCGCGCTAAATCTAGTGGCCCGGAGGAAGCGGGCGCCCCACTCCTGGACATGCGCGGCGAACTCCGGCGGTCCCAGCACTTCGAACTCGGCGCCCACGTTGCCCAGCGCCTGGGTCGGCCAATCGAGGGAGGTCGAAGTCATGGTGAGCCGGCAGGTGTCGTGGTCGAGCGGTTCGACGGTGCCCCACTGACCGACCGCCTGCCGTACCCGGGTCGCGGGGGCGTGGACGAGCGCCTCGACCTGGTACGGGGCCGGGGCGTCGCTCGCTGCCTGGACGAAGGCCGCGGCGTCCTCGGCCGGGAGCGGACGCGGCCGGAAGCGCGTGCCGGTCGCGGTCGGCTCGATCAACCTGTCGAGGCGGAAACTGCGCCAGTCGTGCCGGGACAGGTCGTAGGCAACCAGGTACCAGCGTCCGCCGAGTGCGACGACGCGGTGCGGCTCGACCTCGCGGTCGGTGGGTGCGGAGCCTCTGGCCGTGTAGCCGAACCGCAGCCGCTCCTGGTCCCGGCAAGCCTGGGCGACCGCGGTGAGCACCCCCGCCGTGACGACCGGCCCGGACACGGCGACGGAGAGGGTCATCGCCCGCAGGGCGTCCACCCTGGCCCGCAGCCGGGGCGGCAGGACCCGTACCACCTTGGTGAGCGCGCGCAGCGACGCCTCCTGCATCCCGGCGATCCCGCTCTGTGCCGCGTCGCCGATGCCCACCGCGAGGGCCACCGCCTCCTCGTCGTCCAGCAGCAGCGGCGGCAGGATGGCACCGGGCGCGAGCTGGTAGCCGCCGTCGGTGCCCCGGGCCGCGCCGACCGGGTAGCCGAGCTCGCGCAGCCGGTCAACGTCACGGCGCAGCGTCCGCTCGGAGACCCCGAGCCGCTCGGCCAATTCCAGGCCGGGCCAGTGGCGGTGGGTCTGCAGCAGCGAGAGCAGTCTGAGGGTCCGTGAGCTGGTGTTCGCCATACCGCCATCCTCGCCCGCCTTCCGGTCAAAAAGTGACCGGAAGCCTCTTTAGAGTCGATCTCGAAGGCCGTACCGACATAAGGACCAAGAAATGATCACCCGTGAGATCCAGCTGGCCGCGCAGATCGCCGGCGCACCGGCACTCGACAACTTCACCGTCGCCACGACCGAGGTGGACGGCGAGGTTCTGGTGCACACTGACCAGGTAGGGCTCGCCGCGACCTATCTGGAGTTGATGCGCGCGGACTGCACCATCCCGGTACCGGCCTGGCAGCCGGGCCAGCGGGTGGGCGTGGCCGCCATCGGCACCGTCATCCGGTCCGACAGCCCCGAGCTCGCGGTTGGCGACCTGGTCCAGTCGATGACCGGCTGGAGCGAGTACTCGGCGGGCCCAGCCGCCCAGTACATCAAGCTTGATCCCATCGCGGACCCCGGCTACTACCTCGGTCAGGGGCCGACCGCCTACTACGGGATGGCCGATGTGGCGGCCGTCGGCGAGGGCGACGTGGTGTTCGTCTCCGGCGCGGCGGGCGGGGTCGGCTCGCTGGCCGGGCAGATCGCCAAGTGCCTGGGCGCGGCGCGGGTGATCGGCAGCGCCGGCAGCCCGGCCAAGGTCGACTATCTGGTGAACGAGCTCGGCTACCACGCCGCCTTCGACTATCACGACGGCTCGGTGGCCGACCGGCTCCGAGAGCTCGCGCCCGAGGGCATTTCGGTGTTCTTCGACGTCGTGGGCGGCGAGCAGTATCAGGCCGCGCTGCAGACGGCCAGGCCCGGCGCCCGCTTCGCGCTGTGCGGCTCACTGTCCAACCAGCTCGGCGATGCGGCGGAGCGTTTCCCCAAGCCCGATCACGCCGCGGCCCAGGCCCGGGGCATCGAGCTGCTGCCGTTCTCCTGCTACCACACCCCCGACCAGATCGCCGCCTGGCGGGAACACTTCAGCACCTGGCTGGTCGAGGGCCGCTTCGTCTACCCGCAGACGGTCGTCAAGGGCGGGATCGAGGACGTGCCGCAGGCGTTCTTGTCCCTGCTCCAGGGGGCCTACTGGGGCAATGTCTCGGTGCGGCTGTCGTGACAACCCTCTCGAGCAGGGCACTGAACCGGGCCCTGCTGGGCCGCCAGTTCCTGCTGGCCCGCACCGATCACACCCCGCTGGAGGTGATCGGGCGCCTGGTCGCGCTGCAGGCGCAAGAGCCCAACTGGCCCTACGTCGGGCTGTGGAGCAGGATCCACGGCTTCACCCACTCCCAGCTCACCACACTGCTGCAGGATCGGAAGGTGGTCCGCTCCGGCCTGCTCCGCAGCACCCAGCACCTCGCCGCGGCCGACGACTTCCGCCGGCTGCGGCCGCTGCTGCAGCCTGTGCTCGACCGCACCGCCCGCTCGGCGTACTTTGCCCGTAACAGCGCGGGCCTGGACACCGCCTCGCTGGTCGCCACCGGGCTTGAACTGCTGGCGGGCGGAACGACACCGCGAAAGGAGCTGGCCCAACGGCTGGCCGAACACCACCCAGGCCGCGACGGGCGCATCCTCGCCGGAGAGGTCGAGCTCAGAGCTCCCCTCATCCACAGCCCGGCCACCGGCACATGGGGCTCCTGGGGTACCCGGTCGGCCGTCTCCGTCACGCCCGCCGAGACCTGGCTCGGCCAGCCCATGGCCCCGGTGACCGCCAAGGACCTGATCCGCCGCTATCTGGCAGCATTCGGCCCAGCCGGGACCATGGACGTACAGGCCTGGTCTGGGCTGACCCGCCTCGGCGAGATCGTCTCCGACATGCGCGCCGAACTGCGCCACTACCACGACCCCGACGGCAGGGAACTGAT
Source organism: Streptosporangium sp. NPDC001681 (assembly GCF_040298085.1). NCBI lineage: Bacteria > Bacillati > Actinomycetota > Actinomycetes > Streptosporangiales > Streptosporangiaceae > Streptosporangium > Streptosporangium sp. NPDC001681. The sequence continues at coordinate 25,780 of NZ_JBEOZN010000003.1, forward strand.
CGACCTGGCCAACGCGGAACTGCCCGATCCCGACACGCCCGCGCCCGTGCGACTGCTGCCCGCCTTCGACAACGCCCTGCTCGGCCACGCCGACCGGACCCGCATCATCAGCCACGAGGACCGAAAGCGCGTGATGCCCGGCCAGGCACAGGTACGGCCCACCTTCCTCGTGGACGGCCACGTGCACGGAAGCTGGTCCCTCGAAGGCGACACCCTGCGCCTCACTCCGTTCCGCCCGCTGTCCGCGATCGATCGGGCGGCCTTGGAGCAGGAGACGGAGCGCCTGCTGCTGTTCGTGGGAGGCGAGAATGTGTCCTACAGCAGCCCGATCGCGATCAGGTCGTCCTGAGCATCCACCCCGGCATCGACCGCTGGACCCAAGCCAGGCAAGGTAAGCACGGGTCAACAGAGCACAAGCTGCGGCGTCATCGCAATCGCCCGAAGGAGTTCCCAAACTCCACGTTGGCGGTCTCGCGGCCAACGCAGGGCAGCGTGACCAGGTCCTCCGGCGTCGGGTACTTCGCGAATAACGAAGGCATCAGCGCGGATAGGTGGGGACTTACGGGCGTCGCCTCGGGCGGCTGTCCCAGCGGTGGGTTGTCCAGGATCGTCGGATGAGGCTGCGGACGGTGATGATCGCGTCCGCGAAGTTGAAGAAGGCGTCGATCACGATGGCGCGGCGTTCGCAGCAGCGGGCGAGGCGGCAGAAGACATTCTGCCAGGCGTGGGTGCGCTCGACGTGCCAGCGCTGGCTTTCCTGAGTCGGGGCCTTCTCGCCCTTGTGGGCTATCCGGCCGCGCAGGCCGCGCTCATTGAGCAGGGTGCAGGTCTTGTTCGAGTCGTAGCCGGCGTCCAGGTGCACCGTGATGTCGTCGGGCAGCGGCCCGAGGTCCGCTAAGTGGTCCAGGTGGGGGCCAGCAGAGGGGAGTCGTGGCAGTTCGCCCCGGCCAGGACACGGCCGAGTGGGATCCCGTAGCCATCCGTCATACCTGAGCGTTTCAGGCCCTGTTTGCCCCGGTCGACTGGGGAGCGCCCGGCGACCTCGCCGCCGCCGGGGGCTTTGGTGATGGAGCCGTCGATGGCGATCTGATCCAGCATCAGGCCGACGATGCGGTCGTAGGACTCGAGTGCGATCTGCTTGAAGTGGCTGAAGATGCCGAGCCGGATCCACTTGTCGCGGCGGGTGCGGATGGTGCTGGCCGAGCAGGTCGTGTCGGCGATCGCTTCATAGGAACAGCCGAAACGCAGCAGTTGCAGGAGCTTGTCGAACACGATCCGGTCGTTGATGCGGGGGCGGTGGCAGCGCAGGGGATGGTCCGAGTGGTAGATCGGCCGCTCGGGCAGCAGCGCCGAGAATTGGTCCCACAGCGGTTCGGTCAGCCATGATGGCAGGACAGGCACAGGTCTCCTCGGTGATCACAGAGCGTCGCAACTCCATGATCGCCAAGACCTGTGCCTGCTCTGCTGCCGGGGGCGCTCCCGCGCCTATCTGCGCGACCTCTAACTCCCGAAGATGTCGTCCATAGTCTCTACGCCCTGCATGAGCACGGGCCGGATTTGCTTCCTGTAGACGGTCTCGGTGACCACCGTGTTCCGATGGCCGACGAGCCGTGAGACGTCCTCTATGGGGACGCCGGAGTCGGACAGCAGTGAGACGAAGCTGTGCCGCATCTCGCGAGGGGTCCAGTCGGTGCCACGCAGTCCCGCCTTCTCAATGATCTTCCGTACGTCGCGACGTACGTTGCCGGCGCTCATGGCGGTTCCCTTCCCCTCCGGGAGGCGATTCGTAAGCCTTCGCGCGTGGTTCACCTTTCGACCGTCGCCGATACATGTTGGCGTCATTTGATCTAAGGACCTTGATCAAGCGTCGGTTCCGTGGTGCCGTGAAAGTGCGAGGCGTGCTCACATCGGCGCGGAGAACGTCGCCGACGCCCCACCACGCCGGCGCGCCGTCAGGTCATGGAGCCAGTCCTTCGAGAAAGCGGAAGAATGCGAAAGCTGTCGTCATTCACGTCCACCGCGAGGGCATCGAAGTCAGCGACCGTGTCAGAGAGGAGCATCTCCTCCCCTACGTTCTTCACGCGCAAGCGTTCCCGGCTCGGGATCGTGCTCAGCGCCACCGCTCTGGGGGTCGTGATCCCCGCGTCGGCGGCCTATGCCGCTCCGCCGAACAACCTGCCTCAGTCGGCCGGAGGGTACGAGGCTTCGTTCTCGCCGGCCTACGACTACGACGGCGACGGCTGCTACGCCACCCCCGCCATCGGGCCGGACGGGACCCTCGCTTCGGGGCTGAACCCGACCGGCGCGGTCAACGGCAACTGCCGTGACCAGTCGGACCTGGACAACTCGCAGACCTACGCCCGTTCCAAGTGCAACAACGGCTGGTGCGCCGTCGTGTACGCCAGCTACTTCGAGAAGGACCAGGCTCTGCCCGGCATCAGCCTCGGCGGCCACCGTCACGACTGGGAGCACGTCATCTCCTGGGTCAACCAGGCGTCCAACCAGGTGGAGTACCTTTCGACCACGCAACACAGCAGCGTCGTGACCTATACGCGCTCGCAGGTGCGCTTCGACGGGTCGCACCCCAAGGTCGTCTATCACAAGGACGGGGTGTCCACGCACTTCTTCCGGCTCGCCAACGGCAATGACGAGCCGCCGGAGAACCACTACCACAACTGGCGCTATCCCCCGCTCGTGGACTGGAACGGCTGGCCCAGCACCTGGTTGCGCGACAGGCTGATGAACGCGGACTTCGGCGCCGCGACCATCAAGATCAATGACGGCAGGTTCGGGGACCTCCTCTCGCGCGCCAAGCCGAGTGGCATCCCCTTCGACCCCTGGGCCTGACGAGCCCTCCTACCAGGGCATCCGCGGCTCGGCCGCCTGATCGGCCGACCTGGTGAGCGCTCGTGGTGACCGCACCGGCTGTTCCCGCGCTGTGACAGATGATCAAAACGAGGTGACAGCTTCCGCCTTTCCATGCAACGTGTTCACTCATGCAATCCAGTGGACGTTTTCCACCCGGCCTCGCCGGGTGGAGGCACGAGGATCGCTTTGACCGATTGACCTGCACGAAGAGGGCAAGTGTGCCCTCCAGCACCACGAAGGGATGGCCGGCGCGCTTGGCCGCACGCAACGCCTGATCGAGGGGGCGGTGGCCGTACCGACGCCGAACCCGGCTGCGACCTCCGTGAGCGTCTCGCCTTTGCACAGGTGGACGGCTCTTTGATGTTGAGGGGGAAGTGCTCGGGCGTGGCCGGCTTCGGTGACTCGGTCATGGTGCTCGACAGGCCTCGCGGTCGTCGTACGGGGTGATCGTGTCCATGATGGATGCCGTGGTTCCGGTGTTCTGATGTGCCCCGAGTTCTGTGGAGTCAGGGTATGAGCAGGACGCGGCCGAGCTGGGAGCGGCTCTCCATGATCCGGTGCGCTTCGGCCGCCTCGTCGAGCGGCAGCCGGGCGTGCAGGGCGGCGCGCAGTCTGCCCTCAACCGCGTGCCGCGCGACCTGGTCCATGTCCTCGCGTGCCTGCTGCGGCGCGGCCGCGCGCCAGGCGAGCAGCGAGAACCCGGCCACCGATCTCATCGCGAACAGGCTGGTCAGCGGGATGTCGGTGGCCTCGCCGCTGGCCGCTCCGTAGACGACGGCTCGGCCGAACGGCGTCAGAAGGTCGAGGCTGCGCAGCAGGGTGCGGCCACCGACGGAGTCCAGGACGACGTCGACTCCTCCTGGCGCGGCCTCGCGCACCCGTTCTGGCCAGTCCTCCGCGGAGTAGTCGACGGCCACGTCGGCGCCGAGTGTGCGGGTGAAGTCCAGCTTGGCGGGGGAGCCGGCCGTGGCGATCACGGTGCCGGCGCCAGCGATCTTGGCGAGTTGCACGGCCAGATGGCCGATGCCTCCCGCGGCGGCGTGGACGAGCACGGTCTCGCCGGGTGACAGCCGGGCGGCGCGCAACGTGCCCAGCGCCACGGGGGCGCCCATCGGCAGCATGCTCGCGGTGGCGTCGTCGATTCCCTCCGGCACGGGCGCGAGCCACCCGGCGTCGGCGAGGACGTGGTCGGCGAAGGCGTCCTCGGCCAGCGTGGCGACCCGCCGGCCGGTGAGGGTGGGGTCGACGCCCGGCCCCACCGCGTCGACCGTGCCGACCACGTCGCCGGTGAGCACGGCGGGCAGTTCGCGCCGGTAGATTCCGCCGGTGTCCGGCCCCTGACGGAACTTCACGTCGACGAAGTTGGCGCCGATCGCCTCGGCGCGGATGCGCACCTGGCCGGGGCCCGGGCTTGGGGTCTCCGTCTCCTCCATGGTGAGCACCTCGGGGCCGCCGTAGGCGTGGTAACGGATTCGGCGCATGTCGTCCTCCCGTATCGAGGGTAAAGTGGACCTGCGGTCAAGTTCGGTGCGAGCGTACTTGACCGTCGGTCCAGTTGTCCATGGGAAAGAGGAGCCGATGATCGAGGAGCGTCGCGAACGCGCTGACGCGGCACGCAACCGTCGCGCCATCCTGCGTGCCACCGAGGACCTTCTCGCCCGGCACCGGCCCGAGCAGATCTCCATGGAACAGGTCGCCGCCGCGGCCGGGGTCGGTAAGGGCACGGTGTTCCACCGTTTCGGCAGCCGGATGGGGCTGATGGTCGCGCTGATGCAGGAGCGGGCCTACGCCCTGGAGGAGGCCGTGGCGAGCGGACCTCCGCCGCTGGGGCCCGGTGTCCCGCCCGAGGAGCGACTGATGGCCTTTCTGGACGCGATCGTCGATGTCGTCGGCCGCAACAAGGGGCTCCTCGCGGCGCTCGGCCACGCCGCTACGGCGGCGCCCAGGCCGGAATGGAAGGAGCACGGCGAGCACCGGGACGAAGACGGCGACCACCCCGTATACCGGTTCTGGCACGGTCACACCAGTGCGCTGATCGCCGCGCGGCGCCCCGACCTGGACGGGGAGTTGCTGGCTCACATCCTGCTGGGCAGCCTCCAGAGCGAGCCGGTTCTGCGGCTGCTGGAGCGCGGAGAGGCGACGCGGCTGGCCGCGTCGCTGCGCGTCATGGCCTCTGGGATGCTCGCCGCCCCCGCCCTCGCCTGAGGCCGAACCGGTCGAGAGGCCAGGTGCTCACCGGCGTCGGCCAGTGGGTCGCCTACGGTCGGGGGTTGGCGAGATGAGCAACGGGTGGCGCGGCTGCAGCCATGGGAGGTCGGTGACGAGCCGCGGGCTGTCGTCGAACAGACCGCTACCGAAGAAGCAGCGCCGGACCCGCCGGCCGGGCCGTAAACGGCCGGGGGGACCGCCTCGCGTTGCAGGGGCATCTGTGTTCGTGCTGCACACCGATCATCCGGCGGTGAGGACTCGTTCCAGGCCTTGTTCAAGGATGGTGTCCAGCGGGATCCAAGCCGGCGACAAGTGATGATCGGTAACTTGCCCGGAATGAGAAAGCGATCTTCTGCTCTCGTCGTGTTGGCCACGGCCGCTCTGCTCGCTGCTCCCACCGCCGCCCTGGCCGCGGCGAACTCGCCGGCGGCGGCTCCGGCGGCCGCGTCGGCTTCCGGGACCAAGACCCTCTCCTTCCGGGGGATGAACCTGAAGATTCCCGCCACCTGGAAGGTGTACGACTACACGGACCGGGTCCTGGTGGCGACCGGTAGCTGCAAGATTCCCGAGCCCTTCGCCCCGAACTGCCGGGGGTTCTGGCTGTACGGCCCGAAGGTGATCGCCTACGGCGCCGAGGGCCGCCGTTACACCGGCGAGAAGCCGTTCGTCCCGGCCAGTGGGGCGCCGGCGGGCTGCCCCTTCGAGTACGGAAGCATCCAGGTGATCGGCAAGGCCACCTCGACGGGGCTGCGCCAGGTCGGGCGCGGGCACAAGGCGAAGTACACCGCCTGGGCCGGCCGGTGCGTGAAGCAGAGTAGCGGCCGGCAGACGGAGAGTTTCACCCAGCGGGAGTGGTTCCTGCCCGAGTCGAAGATCGTCGTAGTGGATGTATGGGGCGACCAGAAGCTGCCGGGCCTGCTGAAGAACGCCTCTTGGAGCTGACCTGAGAACGGGGAGCGCTCCGGACCTCCTGCTCCCCGCCGGGTCCGCTCTCCCGCTCCCCGTCGCCTGAGGCCGAACCGATTGAGAAGCCGGGTGCTCACCGGCGTCGGCCAGTGGGTCCTACGGTCCTGTCATCGCAGGCCGGGGGCGAGTCACCGTCATCGCCGCCGGTGTCACTCGCGCTCCGTACGGAACGACTCGCTGCGGGGCCCGTCTCGCGACCCTTCGGGCAGGCCCTAGCCCCGAGGGCGGCCGTCGTGGGAAATCACCAGCACCTGCTCCGGATTGGCATAGGTGTCCGCGTACCTCAAGAGTGAATCCAGAGCACCCCCACCGGAGTTTTCGGATGGGATGGGAAGCGGGATTTCCTCCTGGTAACTATGGAAAAGGTCCTGGTCGCCCAGATTCTGGAGGGCATAATTCCTCCAGCCGGGAACGGGATCGTCCGCCCTGGCTTGCAATCCCATGACTGAATATCCCCGCGGAGTAAAGACGCGGTGCAATCCCGCGACAGTGGCGCCGGTACCGAATCCGCACATCAAATAGCGAATTTCTGGCCAATTCGCACGGACTTCCCGCAAAAGCTGCGACCCCCATAGCTCCACGCACCTCACCAAAGCCGCGTTGGTGAACTGCCTCGGCCAGAACCAACCCTCCTGCTCGCGCTGAAGGCAAAGCTCGTGAGCCTCCTTGAGGCTCATGATCGTCTGCACCTCGCCACGGAATCCGCGCCTCATGAGATGATCGTGACCGGAGGCATCCGTGATGGCGACGGTCGGCAGCCCTCTTTCCCTCCCGAGCAGATCCAGGGCAAGCGCGGTTGACGAACCGGAGATCTCAACGAATCCTCGGACATCTTTCGGAACCTCTTCAAGGAAGAGCTCGTACGTCAGGTATTTGAGGCTTCCCGATTCGCACATGCCACCCCAAAGCACGGCCGGACCATTCTCGTCGGGTCGGGTGAGGGCGAAAGGTGCATTCATGGCGTTCATGCGGGGACGACCGAGCCTCGGACATAATGGTGGTCAAAGAAATCCACGTATAGGTACTCGGGGTAGGACACCATCTGATCCCGCCCCAGGAGGATGGCACGCATGATCTCGCTCACCATCATCCCGGCCGCGGTGGTGGCTCCGATCACGCACGTGGGAGCGTGCCCGCGCCCGGCGAAGCAGGCATCCCAATGCTTCTGTACGACATAGTCGCCGAGCCTGGGGATGATCTTGGGTAAATCGATGCGCCCATCCGGAAGCATGTAGAGATCCTGGTAAGGAGGTGCTTCGGGCTGGAAAACATGCAAAGCGGCCCCGAAGCCCAGCATCAAGCCGGTCATGATGACGACCCGCTGCTCCCTGCATGCTTGGTGCAGCCATTCTTTCGCCCTGAGGCCGGCGATGTCGATGACTTCCACGACGTAATCCACCGGTTTTCCGTCGAACCCCGAAAGCAAGGAGTCGATATTGCTTTCCGTCACGCCCTCCGCCGCTTTGCGGATTCGCAGCTCCGGGTTGATGTCCTGGCACATTCTCCCGACGACCTCGATCTTTGGCTGACCGACGGTGCTGTCAAAGCTGCCGACCTGGCGATTGGAATTGTGTACTTCGTAAACGTCGAAATCTGCGAGTGTCACCCAACCGAAGCCGAGGCGGGCCAGATCCACCGCGCACTGCCCACCGGCGCCGCCCACTCCGGCCACGAGAACATGGGTGTCCGCGACCCTCTTCATCGATTCTTCGTCCAGAATCCCCAGGTTACGCTGAAACCTGGGATTGACCTTGGAGCCTTCCACCGGAAACCTCACTTCATTTCTGCATGCAAACGTAATAATTCTCGCCGAAGTAGTCGTCGCCATCCGCGACCAGGGGGCGCGAGAAACCCAGGCGTCGCAGGGTGTCCACCAGCTCGTCCACCTCGAAGAACGTCACCATCTCATTGGGGTCGGTGGTCAGTTTCTGAGCGCAGGTCGAATGATGGGCCAGCGCGGCCTGGAGATCCTCGGTGAAACGCCCCTCCGCCTGCCACTCCGCGATGGAGTGTCGAAGCACCTTCTGCAGGTCGGGCCGGCGTTTCGGACCGGTAGCGATCATCACGCCCCCCGGCTTCAAGTGGGAGAAAACCTCGTGCAGCGCCGATTCGACGTCTTGGACGTAGAAAAGGACGTTGTTGAGCAGGACCGCGTCCGCGTCGGAAACAACCCGGGCGGGAAAGCGCTCCACGCTTCCCTCCATGACCGTCCATCGGTCGCGAGCCTCGCCCGACGCGGCCGCCTTCTTGTCATGAGCCCGCTGAAGCATGGCGGAGTTGTTGTCGAAGCCGATGACCCGGTGACCGCGGTCAATCAGTGCCTGGCTGACCAGGCCGGTTCCGCACCCGGCGTCGGTCACGATCCGACGGCCCTCCGTGTCGCGAAGGATCTTGCTGAGCATCCGCTGATAACAGTTCAGCTCGGGAATCATTTGGTCATAGCTCTTGGCGAACTCGGTCCAGATGTTATCGCTCATACCGCTTTCAATTCCCTCGAATCCTTGTTCATGGGCAACGGAGAGGATTCCACTCGCGGCGAAACAAAACAGTTAACGCGGAGATCGGAACCAACGCTTAAGTGATTTCGGCATACCGGTCGGCAGGAGGATCGTCTGCGGGTATGCGGGGGCGCAGCCTCGTGATCGCATGCGGCATCAGGGACAGGGTCTGCGCCCGGCTGCTGTAGGTCAGAAAAAGGGTGTCGTCACGGTGGGCGGGGGGAAACGAGCCGGAATAGCAGAGCACCGTATTCGCGAAACCATAGGCGTCCACGAGGCTTTGCCTGACCGCGTTCTTCGAGAACACGATCCCCGTGTCCCAGTCGCTTCTGAACAGGTCCAAGGTGAGTATCTTGGCCAGCGGAAGCAGGAGGCCGGGGATTTCCCTTCCCCGCCAGCTCGGATGCACCCAGTGTCCGCCATAGTGCGCCACCCTGCCGGATATGATGGGTGTCTCCGCCGGCAGAACGAGGTCCAGCGACTGTTCCATCCCGAGGGGTGGCGGATCGAACCACAGCCGCATGGAGCTTATGTAACGGCTGAAGTCCGCCGTGTATATCATTCGCACGGCGATGCACGCGACCGTCGATCCGCCGCGGTCCCTGATATCCAACCAGTAGCTGTTCTGGGCGGAGACGGGACTGTGCGCCGGGTCAAAAGTCGGATTTATGCCGTCGGCGTGAACCGCGGTCCGCATGTGGCGGACCCAACTTGAAATATCCGTATGGTATTCCAGAGTCAGGCCCCGTTGATTCAGCCAGCCTTCGGACTCGTTCAGGAACTCGTTCAATGTGGCGGCGACGGCAGCCGAATTGCGACCTATCTCAAGAACCTGGCCCACCAAGATTCCAACCTCCGACCGGGGTATGGCTCGACGGACTGCTTTCGCTGGGCAGGTCAACGTTCCATGTGCTCCCGCCGGGCTCCGTGACCTGGCGGGGACGGTGAGGTTTCCTTGCCGGGGTCACGTACCACGGCAGGACCGCCATGAACTTTCTGCGGGCTTCGGCCTGCTCCATGGCCGAAGCCCGCGGCGCGCATGTCATCGAATGTCGGGAGACATTGTGAAGGTGCCTGTCCGGCACCGCATGGTCTTCCGTCATGGAGCTCGCTGAAACACATTCTTTTCCATGCGGCGAATCCCAGGTCTCCCCTGATTCGCTTGATGATGATCGTTTCCAGGGCCTGTCTGGTTCTTCGTGCAGGAAAGCCGTCATCGTTCTCTTTCTTGCAATAATTGATTTACCTGCCGCGATGGCCTGATCCGCATTGGAATTTCGATCGGCTTTGCCGTGGTGTGAAACCGGTCACTTCGCGGCAAGATTGTCCAGCTCTGGTTGAGGAATACTTGGAGTCTTCTTGAGGGAGCTCCGTATGCCCTGGTCATAGGGGGACAGTCGAGGCGGGACCACGGACGGGGTGGGGGTTGTTAGACGTGCCTTCCCCTCATATCGTGAAGATCTGATGATCTATCCGTACTGGTCGATCTGGCGCGATCCGATCACCTCGGTCCGCAACGAGATCGTGTTCGCCGGATACACCGACTACCTGCCGGGACTGCGTTCTCCCTGTTCAACGGCCTGTTCGCGAGAGGTTTGGAGCCGGGTGTGGCAACGATGATCGTGTACGAGACGCACTCGATCACGACCGACAACGAGGTCGGAATCGCGACCGGCTGGTTACCGGGAGAGCTGTCGTCGCGAGGCCGTGAGCTGGCTCGGGAGCTTGGTGAACGCCGCCGCCATGATGGCTTGGCCGCGGTGTTCACCTCTGATCTTCGTCGTGCCGTGCAGACCGCGGAGCTCGCTTTCGCGGGCACCGACATTCCGATCTATCAGGATGAACGGCTGCGCGAATGCGACTACGGCGAGTGGAACGGAATGCCCGTGGCGCGGCTGGCCGTCGAAAGATCCCGGCATATCGACGTGCCGTGGCCGGGCGGGCAGAGCTACCGGCAGGTCGTCGAGCACACCCGTGATTTCCTGACGGATCTTGCCGGGCTATGGGACGGCAGGAGGGTGCTGGTGATCGCACACTCGGCCAACCGGTGGGCGCTGGACCATCTGCTCGGCGGGCGAACACTGGAGGATCTGGTGGATGAGGAGTTCGCCTGGCGGGAGGGCTGGGTCTACGAATTGCCCGGGAGATGGTGAGGCGAAGCCGCGCCGCGTCTCACGGACTCCCGTCCTTTCGATGATCCTTCGCGTGTTGCCCGGCACCCTCCGGAGACACGCCGGGGGGATCACCGGTGTCCTTCCTGCGGTGTGTCATCCCAGGCGGGATGTTGAGTATCGCGTCCATGCGCCGTAACTCGTCGCGGTGCAGCGCGCTCAGGCGGGTCAGGACCTGTTCTCCCTCCGGTGTCAGCGACACCCGCACCGCCCTGCCGTCACTCGGGTGCGCGCTCCGCTCCACGAGGCCCTGCGCCTGTGCCCGATTGACCAGTTCGACCACGCTGTGGTGGCGTAGCTGGAGGGAGTCGGCGAGCTCTCGCACGGTCGCCCACCCGCGGCCGGGAAACCCCTTCAGCGCCAGCATTAGCTGGTACTGCTGCGGGGTGAGGCCGTTCCTCCGTGCTGTCTCCTCGCTGAAACGTAGATAGCGGCGGATCTCAAAACGGAACCGGGCCAACACCTCGAAATCCCGCTTCGTCAGGGGTTCGAGTCCCGCCCCGTCGTCCTCGGCCGCCGCCGCGTCATGACGCGGCGGCTTCTCGGTCTCACGATCCGCCATGTCACAAATATATCGTGATACGACATGTTTGTGCCGCGGCCGTACGTCCGGGCCGCCCTCCTGGAACGTACCTCGTGGCGATCATCGGCCTGTCGCGGGCAAGTCGCCGAGTTCCATGTGCGGGCGCGGTGATGCAGGTGATGCAGGCGTGATCCGGGTGAGAGGAAGGCCGGATCTGCTCGGCGAAAAGGTGCATATCGGGCACTTTGTATCGCGCTACGATAGAAAGGTCCGAACAGGGAGGTAGTGAGGCCGCGCCTGACGGACAGGCACCTCTGGGAGGTGTGTCGTGCCCAGTGACCGTGAACGCGAGGCGGCGCGCGAGATCCAGCGCCGGTTACCGGTCGAGGACCCGGGCTTCGCACGGCCCTTTGCCGCCGACGCGCGGCACCCGCACCGCGCGCCGTCCGGCCTGATCCGGGGGAGTCGCCCGATATCGCCGGTACTCGGGATGACGCTCCAGATGATCCCGCCCGGTGATGAGATCACTGATCGGCGCCGATCTGGGGGGCGTGGCACCGGGTGCGGCGGCAGGTGTCACCGTCCGCCGCGAGCGGGATCCGCGAATCGGTCATCGATCCAAGAGGTCTTTGGAACGGCGGGACCCAGGGGAGACGTAGGAGGATGAAATGATCACTACCGTCATCTATGTGCTGATCGCGATCGTGGTGCTGGGTGCGATATGGCTGAAGGCCGGTGTGCGGATCGTCAAACAGTTCGAGCGGGGCGTCGTCTTCCGGTTCGGACAGGTCCGCCCCGAGCTCCGCGCTCCCGGACTCGCCCTGATAATGCCGGTCGCCGACCGTCTGCAGAAGGTCAACATGCAGGTCATCACCATGCCGGTGCCCGCCCAGGACGCCATCACCCGGGACAACGTGACGGTTCACGTGGACGCCGTCATCTACTTCCGGGTCGTCGACCCGGTGCGCGTGGTGGTCGGTGTCCAGGACTACGAATCCGCCATTCGCCAGGTCGCGCTGGCCTCGCTGCGGTCGATCATCGGCAAGAGCGAGCTGGACGATCTGCTGTCCAATCGGGAGCGGCTCAACCAGGGCCTGGAGCTGATGATCGACAGTCCGGCTGTGGGCTGGGGCGTGCACATCGACCGCGTCGAGATCAAGGACGTGGTGCTCCCCGAGTCGATGAAGCGGTCCATGTCGCGACAGGCCGAAGCGGAACGTGAGCGGCGCTCCCGCATCATCACCGCCGAGGGCGAGCTGCAGGCCTCGAAGAAGCTGGCCCAAGCCGCCGAGACGATGGCCCTGCACCCCGCCGCACTGCAGCTACGCCTACTCCAGACCGTCGTCGAAGTCGCCGCCGAGAAGAACTCCACCCTGGTGTTGCCCTTCCCGGTCGAACTGCTTCGCTTCCTGGAACGGGCAACACCTTCCGAGTCCGGCCAGGCCGCCGCGCACTCCAGTCCGGCGCTGTCCGGGGGCTTGCCGGCACCGGTCGGCCAGCACCTTCCAGGCACCCGCATCCCCAACCAGGTCGCCCCCAACGCCGCGGAAGCCGGCCGGTAGGCCGTACCCGACTTCGCCACCGGGCGCCGCCCCCGAAGCGCCGGTCATCGGGGGCAGATGGAGGGCTCGCGGTCGTCAGTTCTGGTCGAGGTGGACGGCCTGGGCGATGTAGTCGCGCAGGGCCGTTTCGTTCATCCCGTCCAGCGTCTTGATCTTGATGTGTCGGGTCTTCTTGCCGACTCCCTCCAGCAGCCCGTGGGCGTCCTCGAACTCCGCGCCCCGCTCGAAGGCGAAGGTGAGGTGGGTCTTGCTCTGGCTGATGACCGCGAGGTTCCTCGTCGCGCGCCAGGCGGGGGAGCCGTGGGTGAGGCACTCGACGGCGTCCGGGGCGCAGTCGGCCATCAGCTTCCGCAGGGCCGCGACGATCTCCTGATACTTCGGCTGAAGTTTGGTCTCGACGTAGGCGTCGACCTCGGTGCTGCTCATGATCTGCGTCTCCCTTACTGCGCGGTCGAGAAGTTCATGTGGGTGGCCTCCCGGAGGTGGCCGGCGAACCGGTCGTCGAAGGCGAACCCGGGCTCGGTGAGGAAGCGCCGGGAGATGGCCAGGTCTTTCGCGGGGAGGTCGATGAACGGCATCGGAACCCCCGTTCTCGATTTCAGTACTGGACCGTACAGTACTGATGGAAGACTGGACTGTCCAGTACTAATTTGGAGGTATGAAAGAAGTGCCGGCCGCCTCCGCCGGGAGCGCGGCGACGATCCGTGCTCACGCCTGATGGTGATCACTGATCGCGACCCCGCGGATGGATGCCTGCAGTTCGGCCTCCTCCTCGTCGCCGAGCGCCGCCATGGCCGAGGGGAAGGTCGCCGACAGATCCACCATGATGTCGAGGACCACCTCATCCAGGAGCTCGTCGAGGGCCGACGGTCCCACCTTGGATCGCGCGCCGGCCAGTCGCGGCCCGTTGACCATGGCCCGGGCGACCTGGCGTAGTTCCTCGGGAGTAAGGATCACCTGCGGGTCCCAGGGGCGGCTCTGGTCGAAACGTTGCTCGTCGAATTCCTCGATCTTCAGCTTGACGGTCGGCCTGCGGTCGGGAGGCAGGGGGACATCAGGCCGCAGGACGATCCCCTCGGCGAGGTTGTCCGGCACGTCGGGCAGGCCGAGTGCCTGCGGCACCCGGCTGGGGAACCGGACCGGCAGGGCATCGAGCTCCGACCGGGTCCCTCTGCCGAGAATCGGCACAACGTCGAGCTCGGCGTCGGCGGCGATCGAGGCGACGTCCGCGTACGGCAGGAAGACGCCGGGATCTCCGGGATCCCGGTGGCGTAGCACGTCGAAAAGGGCAAAGCGGATTTCCGGGCTGTACCAGACCCCCGTTTGAACCGGAGTGATGCCCGGCATCGGCGAGACGTCGGGGTGGGGGTAGTGGCCTCCGTACAGCTCGCCGTAGACGCGTACGGCCGCGCCGCCCCGAGCCAGGGCGGCCTTCGCGGCCTTTTCGAGGTGACCGCGCAGAAGTTGCCAACCGAAGAACGGCTCGTCGTCGCGCAGCCATGCCTTGCGCTTGCCCACGAGCGTGTTCCGGCCGTCGTGGGCGATCACCATTTGAGCTCCGTGCACCTTCTCGGTCGCCACCCAGGGGCCGCCGACAACCGCCCCGCCGGACCGCTCGGTCGTAGGGATCTTGGGGTAGGCCAGGTGTCGCATTGGAGCAGTATGACCAAGACGAGCGCAGAGGGCACCCGATATACCGAGCCGAACGGCGGCTCGGGATCGCGGGCGCCGTACGGGATGACGGACGCCGGCTGCTTCCGCAGGCGTGACCGCGTAGACCCCCGCCCGCTACGCCGTACGCGCGGATGACGAGGAGCCGGCGGGGGCCGTCGTTCAGCCGCCGGCGGTCAGGTGCGTGTCAGGCGGCCCTCGCCAGCTTCGGCCGGGTGATGCCGAGATGGTCGCGGAGCGTCGTCGTCGCGTACTCGGTCCGGAAGAGCCCGCGTCGCTGCAGAACGGGGATGACCTGGTCGACGAACGCGTCGAGCTGCCGGGTGTGCTGTGGGACGAGGACATTGAAGCCGTCGGCCGCGCCACCGCGGAACCAGGCCTCCAGCTCGTCGGCGATCTGCTCGGGGGTGCCGACCGGGGGCCAGTGGATGACACCGAGGCTGCGGTACACCGTGTTGGCGAAGCGGCGCAGGCTCACACCCTCCTCCAGCGCCCACGCCCTGAGCCGCACCAGCCGGGTGACACCGCCCTGGTAGCCCTCGACGGCGGGGAAGTCGTCGACGGGCACCGGACCTTCGGGGTCGGCGGTGCTGAGGTCGAGCCCCAGTTCCCGACCGAGCCGCGCGATGTTGCCGCCGTCGTCCAGGATCAGTTCCTCGAGCTCGCCGTGGACGCGGCGGGCCTCGGCCTCGGTCGAGCCGACGTAGGGGACGACGCCCGGCAGGACGGCGAGATCGGTGGACGGGTACCGCGGGAGTACGTCCGGGCGGTGGAGGCCGGTTGCCGGGACGCCCTGGTCGAGGGGCCACTCGGCGGGCATCCGGTGACCGGCCTGCGGGTCACGCTGACCGACGGAGCCACCCACGCCAAGGACTCCTCGGAGATGGCGTTCCGGACGGCAGGCCGGCTCGCGCTGCGGGAGGCGCTGCGGACCGGCGTGATGGCGTTGCTGGAACCGCTGGCCGAGGTCACGGTCACCGTGCCGGACGACGCCGTCGGCGGGGTGCTGGGCGATCTGTCGGCACGGCGCGGCCGGGTCTCCGGCTCGACCGCGCGGGCAGGCACAGTGGTGATCACCGCGACCGTGCCGCTGGCCGAGCTGTTCGGCTACGCGACCCGGCTGCGCAGCCGCACCCAGGGCAGGGGAACCTTCACCACCCGGCCCAGCGGGTACGCCCCGGTGCCGAGCACGGTGTCATACGGGACGCCGTCCCGGTAGAGCCCGGGGGTGGCCCCGCCCGCACACGGGCGGAGCCACCCCCGGATCTTGGATCAGGCGGCCCCGCTGGTGCACTTCATGAACACCTACGGCCGGGGGAAGGTCATGTTCGGCACCGACCGGCCGCGCCCTCGCGCAGGTCGAGCGGCTCGGCCTGAACGATGAGGCCCGGGCCGGCTTGCTCGGGGGGAGCCGTCCGGCGCGCCTTCCGGCCGCGCCGGTGGCGGAAGGCTGACGGACGGGTCTTCGGGGGAATCGTTGACATGCAGCCAATTGGCTGCCTATATTTTTTTGGCAGCCAGATGGCTGCATGTTTGGGGTGGCATGAGATGGACGAGGTTTTCAAGGCGCTGGCCGATGCCAGCCGCCGCCGGCTGCTCGACAGTTTGAACGCCCGCAACGGGCAGAGCCTGCGTGAGCTGTGTGCCGGGCTGGACATGGCCCGGCAGTCGGTCAGCAAGCACCTGGCGGTGCTGGAGGCGGCCGACCTGGTGACCACGGTGCGGAGTGGCCGGGAGAAGTTGCACTACCTCAACGCCGCGCCGATCAACGCCATCGCCGAGCGCTGGATCGACCGGTACGACCGTGGCCGGGTGCGCGCGCTCGCCGACCTGAAGAGAGCATTGGAGCAGGAACCGATGGGCAACCCCGAGTTCGTCTACACGACCTACATCAGCACCACGCCGGAACGGCTCTGGCAGGCGCTGACCGACCCCGCCTTCACCCGTCGCTACTGGGGGGTCGGCTTCGAGTCGGACTGGAAGGTGGGATCGACGATGACCTGGGAGGAGCGCGGGGTGAAGATCGCCGACCCCGAGCAGGTCGTTCTCGAATCCGACCCCTACCGCCGGCTGGCCTACTCCTGGCACACCTTCACCCCGGAGTTCGCCGAGGTCTGGGAGCTGGGTGCGGAGGTCGCCGCCCAGTGGGCCAAGGAGCGCAGGTCGAAGGTGACCTTCGACATCGAACCGCTCGGCCGGATGGTCAAGCTGACCGTCGTCCACGACGGCTTCGACCCCGGCAGCACCCTGCTGGAGGGTGTCGGCGAGGGCTGGCCGCACATCCTGTCCGGCCTCAAGACGCTGCTGGAGACCGGCGAGCCCCTCCCCGGCGAGGGTGACTGATTCAGCGGGTCTCCGCCCGGCGTACGCGGGCCGCCAGGGTCAGTACCTCGTCGAGTGGCCACTGGTCGTAGGCGTGCTCGCCGTACTTACCCGCGACCACCCGGCCGTCGGGGGCGATCAGGAAGTCGGCGGGGAGTCCGAGCCGCCCGCCGCGCGGCCGGATGGACGGTAGGCGCTCCTGCCCGCGGGCGACCGTCCAGACACCGCGTACGACGGCCAGGACGATCGTCGCCCAGACCCGGGGGTCTAGCAGCGCGCGGGGCGCCTGTTCCACGCCGAACTCCGCGTACAGCTTCTTGTCCGGGTCGGCGACGACGGCGAACGGCAGGCCCGTGGCGTGCTCGGCCAGTTCCTCGGCGGGGGAGTGGAACACCACCACCTCGCGGATTCCGGCGGCCTCGATCTCGGCGTGCCGGGTGACGAAGGAGCGCAGGTGCAGGTTGCAGACCGGGCAGCCGGCGAAGCGCCGGAACTGCAGGTGAACGAGATGGTCCCGGTCCGGGACGGGGGCTGCGGGGCCGGTGACGGATGACAGTTCGCGGGCGGAGACGGTGGAGCCAGGCTGGAGACGCATCGGAACTCCCTCGTAGGCGTACGGCATATACCTACGATTGTAGGCGTATACCGTACACTTTCAACCGCCATGCCACGCCCGCGCTCGCTCACCCAGGACCAGATCGCCGCCGCCGCCCTCGCCGTCATCGACCGCGACGGCCTCGCGGCCCTGTCGATGCGCGCGGTCGCCGCGGAGCTCGGAATGAGCGCGATGGCGCTCTACCGCTATGTCGGCGACCGCCAGGAAGTGGAGGGGCTCGTGGTCGAGCTGGTGCTCGGCGGCGTCGACGTCTCACCGCCGCCGGGGACGTCATGGCGCGAACGGGTCACCACACTGGTCGGCAGGTTGCGCGACCAGGTGGGCGCGCACCCGCACGTCGTGCCGCTGACGATGACCCATCGGCATCGTTCCGCGGGGGTGCTGCGCTGGTCGGAGGCGGTGCTCGGCATCCTCACCGAGGCCGGCCTGGCGGGTGCGGACCGGGTCATCGCGCTGCGCGGCCTGCTGAGCTACGTGATCGGCGCGGTCCAGCTGGAGCATCTGGGCCCGCTGTCGGGCGCGGGCACGACCGTCATCGCCGGGCTCGCCCCTGCCGACTTCCCGTACATGGCCGAGACGGCGGGGCACGCGCGTCTTGTCGGTGCCGACGAGGAGTTCTACGGCGGCCTCGCCATCGTGCTGCGCGGGATGCGCGATACCTGATCCGAGTGGGTGGCGGGTGCGCGAGAGGCTGAGGGGGCCGTCCATCCGCCGCGTGTGTCCCGGCCCAGGCCGTGCCCGCGGTGGCCTTCGACGGCGGGGCGGTTTCGCGGGATTGTCGGAGCGCTCTGATAGACGTGGCCCATGGGTGTGAGTGTTGGTGAATTCCTGGAGATGCTCGACAGGCTTCCCGAGGTTCAGCAGAGCGACTCCGGCAGCTGGACCTCGCTGAAGGTCCGAGGCAAGGGTTTCGGCTATATCTGGGGAGACACGGAGACCGTGGGTCTCAAGGCGACGATCGATGAGCAGATCGCGCTGGTGGCGGAGCGGCCGGAGGTGTTCGAGGTCCAGTTCACCGCGGGCCGGTTCGGCTGGATCGTGGTGCACCTCGCGAAGATCGATCCGGATGAGCTGTTCGAGCTGGTCACCGAGGCGTGGTGCCTGACGGCCCCCAAGCGGCTGGTCGACGCGCACGAGGCCGGGCGGTAGTTCTGCGACATGTCGGGGGCCGGCCTGTGATGGGGCTTGATCGACTCGATGTGCCGGTCGAGGTGCTGGACTTCGTGGCCGAACAGCTCGGCATCACCGATCCGTCGCAGGTGAAGAAGTACACCGAGCGGACCGAGACCCGGTTCGACCATCAGTGGGAGATCCGCCGGGTACGCGGATGGAAGGCGAGCTGTACCACCGTTACGAACGCGGCCTGGAAAACCAGTTCGGCGTTCTCGGACTCGTCCTGAACTGCGTCGTTCTGTGGACCACGGTCTACCTGGACGCCGAGGTCCGCCAACTGCGCGCCCAGGGCTACCCGGTCCGGGAGGAGGACATGGCCCGGCTGTCGCCGTTCGTCAACCGATACCTCGGGGTGCACGGCGCCTACAGCTTCGCGTTGCCCGATCTGGCCCCCGGCACGATCCGCGAGCTGCGCGACCCCGACACCCCCGATGACGACGAAGACGAAGTCTGAGGACGTGCTCGCTCGACTGGACGATCGTGGCCCGCCACGCCTGCTCGACACCCCGGCGCACGGGGACTACCGCACGCGGGTCGACGACGCGGTGCGCGGCGGCTCCGCCATCGCCCGCGCCGACCTCGCAGACGCCGTGCTCCGCGTCCTGCCCGACCCAGGCACCTACCGCCACACCGTCGACGTGGCCTACTGATCAGCGTGGGCGGCTGAGGGCGGCCTCGGCCAGATCCGTCCATTTCTCGGCCGAGGAGTGGGGCACGACCACCCAGTCCTTTATCGTCCTGCCCTGCCCCGAGGGGTCAAACAGGGACGCCCCGGCCAGCTGGAGCGCGGCTGTGTGTTCGGGGGTGTCCCTGACCAGCCGGAACACCATCGCGCCGTCGCGCTGCAGGCTCGCGAACACCTTCCCCGCCTGATCTTTGAGCGCGGGACTCCCCATCATCCTGGAGATCCCTACACCCAGGTCGGCCAGCTCGGCGCCGACCTGCTTGAAGTCCTCTTCCGCGCTCATCGTCAGTCGGTCCCAAACTCCATGGCGGCGTGGTCGGGGCTCTTCCCGCGCGACGCGATCGCCTCGGCCCCGCCTTCCGGCAGCACGGCGATCAGGGTAGTCGTCCTGGCGGCACCGATCAAGGCCGGATGCGGGGTGCCGACCATGCCGAGCCCGGCGTACATCTCCAGCTTGGCGCGGGAGTCGGCGATGTCGAGGTGCGTATGGTCGGCTGGCCGATGCGGTCGACGGGGCCGAACGCGGAGTCAGGGGTCGGAGAACAACGGACCGGAAACGTACGTTAAGGGGCAACAGCACAGTTCAGTGGCAGTGTGAGGATGGTTGAGCGCATCGCGGTAACCGTACGTTTCGATGTGGAAAGTACTCGATTGCGCCGCAGCCTGGCCGACCGCACAGCCCCTACCGTACTTGTGAACCGATCCAGCTTTCATGGAGGCTCTGATGTGCCTCCTGACGCGCGGCTGAGCGAACCGCGCCGCCTGCCGGCACGTCTACCGATCATGAGGATGCTTCCAGCCGCACTGCTCATCGTGCTCGCGACGGCCTGCGGTTCCACCCGAGCACCGGTCACTGCCGACGAGTTCACGGACCGCGCCCATGAGGTCGCCGAACGCTGGCAGAGTTCGGCGGAGAGAGAGCCCTGGATCGTGGGGTTCGTCCCGCTGCGGAACCTGACCTTGGAGCCCGGTTGGGAACGCATGCCCCGCTGGGTCGGACAGAGCATGATCAACAGCGCCTGGAAGCTGGAGACCGAGCTCCCGGTCGAGGTGCCCGCCCCGGCCAAGCTACGCTGGGCCGATGAGAGCACGCTAAGCGTGGCGGTGCTGACGGCCACAGCCGCCTACGCCGGGCTCAGCAAGCCCAAGTCCTTCGTCGACGAGAAGTGCCCGGCCAAGGGCTGCCGGCCACTGCGCGTGATCGCGGTGGCGCGGGGCAAGGCCACGATGCCCAGCAGCCGGGGGGACGTGCAGGTACCGACGTGGGACTTCACCGTGAAGGGCGTGCCGGAACCGTTCCGGCGGGTGGCGGTGGACCCGGCCGCGATGGGCGGACCGCCCCGGCCACTGGACGACGGGATCCAGGAGGTGCACACCTACGAGGTGCGCGCACCGACTGAGCTCCAGTTGAGTTACGTGCACGGCACTTGCGACACGACGTACGGCTCGCGCGCCCATGAGACGCCCGAGGCAGTGGTCGTGGACGTCGACGTCCGGCGCGACGACAACGTGGAGGACTGCAACGCGATGGGGAAGACGGACCGGATCGGCGTCACGCTGCGCGAGCCCTTGGGCCGCCGGGTGGTGCTGGACTCCAGCAGCGGGGTGCCCCTGCTGCCGCAGAGCGACATCCGCCTGGTCGAGTTCCAGAACTATGACCCGCGCCGCTCCTAGCCCGGCGACACGTACTTGCAGGGCTGCAGCGTGTGGCTCTGCGGCCGAGCTATTCGCAGCGTGACTCGCAGAAGGTGACGAGCGACCGAGGCGAACCTGGCGCAACGCCCGAGCCCAGCCCACGACGAACTTCGCCGCCAGCTCGCCGATCAGAGGCTGGACCAGTTACCCGACCAAGGTTGCGTGACGGGCCACTAGCAGCGGCGTGTACCTCGCACTGCCTGCGACGTGGTCGGATCATGGAAGAGAGGGGATGTCCACCGCCCTACGATGGCTGCATGTCAGAGCGCGAGCGCCCTTCGTCCTCCTCTGCCGTGCATCGGCACCAGCGGACTCCTGATCGGGAACAGTTGGAGAAGGCGAGTGCGGTGTTCGCCCTGCTGTCCGATCCCACGCGACTGCATCTGTTGTGGCTGTTGGCCGCGGGGGAGGCGGACGTGACAGACCTGGCTACGGCCAGTGGCGCGGCCCGGCCCGCTGTCAGCCAGCATCTGGCCAAACTCCGTCTGGCGAACCTGGTGCAGTTCAGGAAGGAGGGCCGCCGCGTGGTGTACTCGCTGCGCGACGGGCACCTGCGCAGCCTTGTGGTGGAGGCGCTGAACCATGCCGACCATAAGGTGACCGGCGAACCCTGGCACTCCTGAGGCCCGAACGGGGAATTCCTCCGCCCTCCCTACTGTTCAACGCGTGCATAACTGCGCACATAAGCACGTTGAAGGCCGCTGTGGCCTGAGAGGGCGGGGTCATGTTCTTCGTACTACGTAATCGCACCTACCGGCACCTGTTCGCCGCGCAGGCCATCGCCCTGGTGGGCACCGGGCTGGCGACCGTGGCGCTGAGCCTGCTCGCCTACGACCTGGCCGGGGCGAGCGCCTCCGCGGTGCTCGGTACCGCTCTGGCCATCAAGATGGTGGCCTTTGTCGGCATAGCCCCAGTGATCAGCGCTTTCGCCGACCGCATCCCGCGCCGGACCCTGCTGGTGGCCGCCGACCTCATCCGCGGCGGCGTCGCGCTGGCCCTGCCGTTCGTCACCGAGGTGTGGCAGATCTACGTCCTGATCTTCCTCCTTCAGGCCGCCTCGGCGGCCTTCACCCCGACCTTCCAGGCGACCATCCCCGAGGTGCTGCCGGCCGAGCGTGACTACACCCGGGCGCTGTCGCTGTCTCGGCTCGCCTACGACATGGAGAGCCTGTTCAGCCCCGTGCTCGCGGCCGGGCTGCTGACCCTGATCAGCTACAACTGGCTGTTCTTCGGAACCGTCCTGGGGTTCTTGGCCTCGGCCGCGCTGGTCGTATCCGTCGTCCTGCCCAGGCCGACACCGGTCCGGCGCAGCGGCGGCGCCTTCGCCAAGGCCACCTACGGCGCCCGGCTCTTTGGGGCCACGCCGCAGCTGCGCGCCCTGCTCGCCCTGAACATGAGCGTCGCGGCCGCCGGCGCCATGGTCATCGTCAATACCGTCGTCCTGGTCCGCGATCACCTGGACCGCACCGCAGGTGACGTCTCGATCGCACTCGGCGCGTTCGGGGCCGGATCGATGGCCGTCGCCCTGCTGCTGCCCCGCGTGCTGGACAGGCTCAGTGACCGCAGGGTGATGCTGCCCGCGGCTGTCGCTCTCTTCGTGGTCCTGGGCGCGTTCACCGTCGGCCTGGCGGCAGGCGTCCTGTCGTGGTCATGGCTGCTGATCGCATGGGCGCTGCTGGGCGCCGCGACATCCGCGGTGCTTACTCCGACCGGTCGCCTGATCCGGCGCGCCGTGCCGTCCGCCGACCTGCCAGCCGCCTTCGCGGCGCAGTTCTCCCTCTCCCACGCGGCCTGGCTGCTCACCTATCCACTGGCCGGGTGGTTGGCCTTCAGCGTCGGGATGGTCGCGGCCGCCGCCGTACTTTCCGCGATTGGTTTCGTCGCCACCGCAGCGGCCTGGGCTCTTTGGCCCACTGAGGCGGCAGTCCGCTCCGCCGCCGCGCCCAGCTATCGGCTCACCCGAAGTGACACCGAGGAGGAGCATCAGCTGGCCGCTTGATGGGGTGTCGGTAAGAAATGTGTCCTGCGCCCCAAACCGTAGGATTCCCGATGAGCAGCGGCGCCTTGTACAGGCGCTGCAAGGTGCGCCGGGCCGGGTTTGTTCACCAGGAGGTTTCGGCTCGGTTCATCAGCATGGGTCACACTCCTTTGGGGGTCGGCGGCCCGCCCTGCGCGGTGCTCGTGCCCGTGCCCTCTTCATCTCCTTCGGTCTGCGGCTCGGGGGAGCGCGCTTGGTGCCGGGGCCGCCTGGTCCTGCTGGAGAACGGGGCGGCCGCCACCGGCGAGCTCGGGGACGTGTTTGTAGAGCGTGGTGCGGCTGACTCCCGGCAGTCGGGCGATGGAGGAGACGGTGTTGCCGGGGCGGCTCAGCAGATCGTGGGCGTGGCGGATCTGCTCCGGAGTCATCGCCGGGGGTCGACCCAGGCGCTGGCCGCGCATCCAGGCGGCGTCCAGGCCCTCCCGCGTTCCCTCCACGATGAGCTCGCGGATGAATTCCGCCAGAGCGGCGAAGACGTGGAAGACCAGGCGGCCGCCGGGGGTGGTGGTGTCCAGCGCCTCGTGCAAGCTCTTGAATCCGACGCCGCGCTTGCGCAGGCCGGCCACGATCGCGATGAGGTCTTGCAGGGAGCGGCCCAGGCGGTCCAGGAAGGGCACCACGAGGATGTCGCCGGCGCGCAGGTAGTCCAGAGCCTCCCTGTGCTTGTGGCAGGGCTTCTGGGCGGAGGTGAGAGCGGTCCGATGGCCCGCCGGTGGCGGACGGGAACCGGAAGGGGGCTTTTCGTCACGCCGGGTTATGACTCCCTCCTCGGGGCTGATCCTGCGGACAAGTGAGTCGCTTCCATGTACTATGCGATTCGCCGTAGTTACTCGCTAGTAGCGTCGTTGCTGACGCAAGCTCCTGCCGGTCTTCGACGTCAGGAAGGTGTTCATGTTCGACGGCTCGCTCGTCGCGGGTGCGGCTGCCGGCCCCCGCCGGGCCGGGTCAGGTGCGCATGAGCGACAGCCGCGAAAGGAATCAGTCATGCCCACGCTCGACCGTCAGGACGACGTCTTCATCCTCGACATCGGGGACACCGAGAACCGTTTCCACCCCGACTGGATCGCCTCCGTCAACGCCGCGCTGGACGAGGTGGAGAAGGCGGAGGGGCCCCGTGCCCTGGTGACCGTCGCGACCGGCAAGTTCTTCTCCAACGGCCTGGACCTGGACTGGCTGTTCGCCCATGCCGACCGGCACCAGGACTACGTGGTCGGCGTCCACGAGCTCCTGGCGCGGATGCTGGCCCTGCCGATGGTCACCGTGGCCGCCCTGCAGGGGCACACCTTCGCGGCCGGCGCCATGTTCTCCCTGGCCCACGACTTCCGCGTGATGCGCGCCGACCGGGGCTACTGGTGCCTGCCGGAAGCCGACATCAACATCCCGTTCACCCCGGGTATGTCCGCGCTGATCCAGGCTCGGCTGACCCCGCAGACCGCGCACGAGGCGATGACCACCGCACGTCGCTACGGCGGCCATGACGCCCTGGCCGCCGCCATCGTCGACCGCGCGGTGGCCGAGGACGCCGTGCGGCAGACCGCCATGGAGATCGCTCGCGCCCAGACGGCCAAGAGCGGCCCCACCCTCGGCACCATCAAGGCCCGCATGTACGGGCCCGCCATGGAGAGGCTGCTGGAGAAGGACAACCCCCTCGGCTGAGCGGTCGAGGTCCAGCGGCCGACGGCCGGACGCTCACCGAGGAGGGCGTCGTCCAGGCCCGCCGTAGCACGGGTATCGCCGGCAGGCGGGGACCCTCCGGCCGGAGGGACCCCGCCCGAGCGGTTCTCAGCGCTTGTTCACTCGCAGGGACACGATCGTGCCCGGGGGGAGGGTGGCGGTGGAGGTGACCCCCGCGGGCTGCCACGGCCCCACGTTGTAGACGTATCCGACGGCCGGGTTGACGTGGAGGACGGTCACGGCGACCTGATGCTCTCCGGTGCCGCTCGCGCAGTAGCTGGAAACCGTCGATCCCGCTACCTGGGTGATGCAGTTGTCCGGGATCGCGTGGGCGGTGGAGGCCGTGCTCATCAGAATGGCGGTGGTGAGCAGTGCGGTGCTGGAAAGGGCCGTGGCCCACTTCCTTGGTTTCACGTGTGCTTCCTCCGTGCTTCTCGGTGCGGCGGAAGTGTCCCGCAAGGTTTCCTTTAGGAAACTTTCCTATAGAAAAAGATACCTGCCTGCGAGAATGCGTCAATAGCCACCTGTGACGCTGCTGTCCCCCTCAGTGCGGGACACCGGCTCCGAAAGCGGTGTGCCGGGTGGACGAGGCCACGACCCGGCCCGCGACGACGACGTGGCGGGGCGGCGAGTGCCGGGTCAGGGCCTCACGAAGGGTCCGCCCCTCAAGGACGACGAGGTCGGCGGGAGCCCCGGGTTCCAGACGGTGGGCGGGCAGGCCGACGACCCGCGCGGCATCGACGGTCACCATGTCGTACAGCCGTTCCAGGGCGGCGTCGGTGCGGGCGTCGAGCAGGTGCGCGGCCAGGAACGCCACCTCCAGCAGGTTGTGCCGCCCGAACGGGTAGTAGGCGTCCTCGATGTCGTCCTGCCCCAGCGCGACCGGAACCCCGGCGCCGGCCAGCTCGAAGACCGGTAGATGGAGCGGTCCGGTGTGCGGGTCGCTGACGAAACCGAGCCCCGCCGCACGGCACAGTCCGGCCAGGCGCCGCAGGTACGGCTCGGGATAGAGCGCCATCGCCCGCGCGTGCTGGGCGCTGCCACGCCCGATCATGTTCCGCTCCAGCAACTCCCGCGCGAGCATCTCGGTCGTCCGCAGCCCCGGGTCCCCGGCGTCGTCGACCAGCATGGCGACGCGCAGCCCATGCCGCCGCGCGAGATCGACCATGCGTCGTACGTGCTCGGCGGCGTCGGCGTCGGTCCACTCGATCCACGGGATGCCGCCCACCACGTCGGCGCCGAGCCGTACGGCCTCGGTGACCAGTTCCTCGGTGCCTGGCTCGCGGAGCAGGCCGTCCTGCGGGAACGCCACCACCCGCACGTCGACCACGCCGCGGAACTCCTCGCGCAGCGCCAGCAGCGCCTCCACCCCGGTCAGCCCCGCCGCCGGATCGATGTCGGCGAATGCCTGCACGGCCCGGACACCGTGCCGTACGGACTCCACCAGCACCGGCCGGGCCCGCTCCAGGACGGCCTCCCGCGTCTGACCGGCCTTGACGGCGGCGGCCGTCTCGATGGCTCCCATCGCGGCCCCCATGGTGCCGTCGGTGTACTCCGACAGCGCGACGGGACCGGCCGCGTCGAGGGTGTGCGCCTTGCACAGGTGCAGGTGGGCGTCCACGAAGGGCTCGGTGACCAGGGCGCCGTCGGCATCGATGGTCACCTCGGCCGCCGGGCCGAGATCGGGGTCGTCCTCGGCGACGAGGCTGAGCAGCCCGCCTGTCGCCGCCAGCGACCACCTGCCGGGACGGCCACGGAGGGAGGCGTTGCGGATGAGGAGATCTGGAGTGTCCATACGACAGCACGGTAGAAGCGCACCCACGAGCTCCGGGACGGCCAGACCTGCCAAGCCGCGTATCGCGAAGCGACAGGTGTGGGTGACGGTCGAACCGTCCCCGTCGGCCTCAGTCGACGGGGGTCACGTCGCGGATGATCCGGCCCACCAGGTAGAGCGCCGGGTCCACGTCCATCGCAACGCGGCGGGGGGA
The DNA here is from genome assembly GCF_040298085.1 of Streptosporangium sp. NPDC001681. Lineage (NCBI taxonomy): Bacteria > Bacillati > Actinomycetota > Actinomycetes > Streptosporangiales > Streptosporangiaceae > Streptosporangium > Streptosporangium sp. NPDC001681. The sequence goes on from NZ_JBEOZN010000003.1 coordinate 52,438, forward strand.
GTCCCAGTACTCCTGGTTCCGCTCCTGGAAGCTCTCCGGACCGTCGTACGAGAGCACCCAGATGAACTGGTTCCGCTCGTGATCCAGCCAGGCGCCGTGGACCTCGAACCCGAATTCGCGGCGGAGCGGCACGACCTGCGAGTGCCACTTCTCCACCCATTCCTCCAGCAGGCCCTCCTGGATCGTGTAGATGCGATGCTGAAAGGTCCTGGCCATGTCGTCGCCTTCCGTGTCGGGTCGGATACGGGGCCGCCTGTGATGAAGATCGTACGACTACCGAGCCGGATCACGCGCGGGACCACTCCGGCCCGGTCCAGACCCGACGCGAGGTCGGGAGCGGAAGATCGGCTTACGCCGGCTCCGCCGGCCCGCCCTCGGCGGGTGCCGGTGTCAGCGGCCGAGCGGGTCCAGGTTCTCCAGCAGGGTCTGGACATGCAGGGTCTCGACGTGGTCGGTGCCGAAGACGAAGGTGATGCCCCGTCCTTCACCCCGTGCCGGAGCACCTCAAGGGCGCCCTCGTCGTCGATCGCCTTCGCCACCACGTCGGCGAGCCGCCGCGCGGCCCCCTCGTCGTCCCCGGCCTGCATGGTGACCAGCCGTTCCCACTCCTTGCGCTGGCTGGTCCGCACGAAATGCAGCAGCTCGGTGGTGTTCAACCCGAGCTCCCGCTCGTAGAGGTGGTTCGCGCCTCTCAACCAGCCCGCCCCGAGCAGCGCCGACTCGATCGCGTCCTCGAAGACCTTCTCGTGATGTACGGGGGACACGATCACATTTCCTTCGACACTGATCCGTCATGGGCGTGCCCGCCGTCACACCTGCGGGCCTTCGGCCTGGCGGAGGGAGGATTACGTGAACGCGATACACAGACATGCTGTGTCATGTGAAGTGACAACGACATCGTTATCGAGATTTTCGCCGAGGTCTGGCGCGGCGAGCCCGGGGGCCGCCCGGTCCATGGGTGAGCCTGTGGCGCAGCTCGCGCGGGGTCTGGGGACCCGCGCGTACACGCTGCACTATCGGGTGCGGATGGGACCGGTTCGCCGAGCGGCGCGATAGCGGTTCCCGGCGGTCTCCTCACCCCTGATTCGTGAGCGGGAGGCGGAGGATGAAGCGCGCGCCGCGGGTGGGCGGGGCTTCTACGTGCAGGGTCCCGTGGTGGGCGTGGGCGATGTCGCGGGCGATGGCCAGGCCGAGGCCGGTGCCTCCTGTGTCGCGGCTGCGGGCGGTGTCCAGCCGGGCGAAACGCTGGAAGATGTTCTCGCGTTCTGACGCTGGGACTCCCGGGCCGTCGTCGGTGACGGTGAGCTCGGCGCTGTCACCGCTGCGGCGCAGCCCGACATCGACGCGGCCTACCGCGTGGCGCTGGGCGTTGTCGAGCAGGTTGGTCAGTATCCGGCCGATCTGCCCGGGGACGGCGTCGACTATCACGCCGGGTTCGAGCCGGAGCCGCACCGGGTGCAGATCGTGCATGCGGCGGGGCACCTCGGTCTCGATCAGCCGTGCCAGGTCGACGTTCTCCAGCGCGGCGGCCTGGTCGGCCCCTTGCCTAGCGAGTTGGAGGAGGTCGGTGGTGATGGCCTGCAATCGGTCCACATCGCCCAAGGTGTGTTCGAGCAGTTCGCCGAGGTCGGTCTCCTCAGGGTGGAGTTGCGCCTCCTCCAGCTGGGCTCGTAGCCCGGCCAGCGGGGTGCGCAGCTCGTGGGAGGCGTCGGCGGTGAAGCACCGCTGCCGTTCGAGGGACTCCCGCAGCCCCGCCTGCAGGTGTTGCAGCTCCTGGACGCGGGTGTGCTCCACCTCGTAGAGGCGGGCTCGTACCAGGGCCTGGGAGATCAGCCCGCTGAGCGCCGTGAGCAGCGTACGCTCCTCGCCGGGGAAGTGGTGGGGCCGGTCGAAGGAGATCACGCAGCACCCCCGGTACTGGCCGGGCACGAGCAGCGGCAGGATCGCCCAGGCGTTCTTCTCCGAGTCGTCGACGCTCCTGCGGGCCATCCAGCGGGCGAGGTTCGGATAGCGCTTGTCGTGCTCGGCCCTGGAGGTGATGAAGACCGGGGCACGCGATCGCAGGGCGTCGGAGAGGGGGGACGGCTCCATGAGCACCTGGTCCTCCAGCCGGTCAAGGATGTCCGCGGCGTGGTTGAAGGCTCCGGCCACATGCAGGCGATCGTGGTCGACGGTCAGCACGATCAGTCCCGCCGCGCCGAACGGCGGCAGCACCCGCTCGGCGATGACCCGCACGAGGTCACGGGCGGTCACGGCGTCGCCGAGGGCTCGGGTCAGCTCCTGGACCCAGGCGGTTCGCTCGGCGGCGGCCTGCTCGGCGGCCTCGCGCTCGGCGTCGCGCAGGCGCTTGTCGGTGACGTCGGCGAGATAGAGGGTCAGGCCGTCGGGCACCGGCACCAGCCGCACGTGGTACCAGCGACTGTCGGTCGGCCACTGCACGTCGAGAGTGGCGGGCTCCCGCTCGGCGGCGGCCCGGTGGCACGCCGCCCGCAGGTCGGGCGACTTTCCTGTCGGCAGGTCCCACAGCACCTGACCGTAGGGGTCGGTGACCCCCAGGAGGCGCTCGGCGTCGAGGTTGACGAAGGTGATCCGCCAGTCGCGGTCCACCGCGAGGAAGGCGTCGCTCATGTAGCGCAGCGCGTGGCTGACCGACTCGCGGGCGATACGGCTCTCCGTGGTGTCCCAGACCGTGCCGATCATGTGTGCCGGCTCGCCGGCCTCATCCAGTACCAACCGGCCGCGTTCCTGCACCCAGCCCGTGGTTCCGTCCGGGCGGCGGGCACGATACTCGATCTCGAACAGTCCCCTGGTGCGGACGGCCTCCTCGGTTGCGGTCATCACCCGGGGATAGTCATCTGGGTGGATGAGGTTGACCCAGTAGTCAATGGTGTGGGGGCCGCTGTCCACATCGATCCCCATCACGGTTAGGCCGGCCTCGTCCCAGCGCAGTTCGCCGGTCAGGATGTTCCAGTCCCAAGATCCGATCCTGGTCGCCTTCAGCGCCTGCCGGAGATGAGAGTCGGTGGAGAGGTCCTGCCGCCGCGGGTATCCGCTGTCTGAGTCGGATCCGGCCAGCCGCTGGGCCAGCCAGTCGGCCAGCGATCGCAGGAACGCCCGCTGGCGGCCGGTGGGCTTGGCGGGCCCGCAGGATAGTACGGACAGTACGCCGACCGGCGCGTCGCGGACGCGCAGCGGCACGGCCGTCAGGGTCGCGGTGGGCGGTATGGCCGCGGACGTCTCCTCAGCGCTCTCGCGCCCGGCGCCTGGGGCGACGGACGTGCACACGGGCGCTCCGTCGCGCAGCGCCCGGACGATGACGTTCCGGATCTCCTCCCCCCACGTCTGCAACTGGGCGGGAGGCACCCCGGAGGCCACCAGCAGGCGCGGCCCCCCGCGGACGACCCGCGCTCCGGACCAGTGCACCATCCCGCTCAACCCACGCAGTTCGGCGACCGCCTGGTCCAGCGCGTACTTCAGCACCTCGATCTCGCCGAGGCCGACGGAGGCGAGCGCGAGAGTACGCAGCCGCTGATCCTCCTCGGAATCGGCGCCCCAGGTTTCGTTCCTCGCCATCCTCTTGCCCCCCAACTGCCACAACAGAGGCACGGCGTCGGACAGATGTTCTTTGCGCTTCCGACAGCGGACGAACTATTTTCCGAATTTATCATAGTAACGACTGATTTTCGGAAAAAAGCAAAGCCTCTGGCGAGCGGAGGCTCGGCCAGTCCCGACCTTGCCATTTCAAGACGGATTTTTTGCGAATCCATCATTGACACTCCCAGCGGCGAGCCCGCGAGTCGGATCAGACGTCTCATGGAAGCGCAGCGTTTGCCTCCTTAAGCGCCCAAGAGATGGTGAATCACCCGATCCATTCGGTAGCCTGCGCGCCCGACTTGTGCTCTTTGCAGGCGGCTTCCCGATGAGGAGAAATTCGACTTCTTATTGTTCGACTGGCACGCGGCATTGATCCATGATTATGGTGAGATCGGCCTCCAATCCGGTGGATGGATGACGCACGATCCCGTCGTCATCTCCGCACTGGAGAAGAAGGCGATCGGGCTTCGGGCGAGGGCGGTCCCGTTCGAGGATTTTCTTGCGGGCGTATGAAATCTCGCCTCACTGGCCATCCTGTTGGTCTTCGCTGAGAGCGAGGTCGATGTCGGTCTCCACCCCGTGCTCGTCGGTATCTCCAGCATCCGGTAGTCAAGGTGCCCACACATCGGAGGGAAGGCCCTGGCGAACCTTCCCCTTCCAGGGGCCACCTGAGTCTGCGGCTCAGCTGGGTGCTGCGGCCTCGATCGCCTGCTTCATCTCCACTGCGCCGTGTTCCATGCGAATGCGGATCTCGGCGGCCTGCCCGTGTGGCAGCACGTTGGTAGTCCAGATCAGCCGGCCCGCTCCGGCACTCTCCGGGCGAACTTCAAACGAGGCGTGGTGGTGTTCGAGCGGGGGCCTGGCGCCTTCGACAACGGAATAGGCCAGGCGGCGGGAATCATCATCGATCGCGACAATCAGCTCGCGGATGACGTGTCCATCGGGAAAGGTCAGGAACCGCTGGTCGCCCTCCAGCCGGGTGTCGATGACACGGCCCGGCAGCAGGCGCTCGTGCACGGCTCCGACGTCGCGCAGCACATCCCAGATGTGCTCAGGGGGCGCGTCGATGACGATCTCGTGGCGGATGGAGGCCATGACGTCGAAAGCTCCTCTTGGGATGGGATAGGTCCCTGGCCGGCAGGCAAGGAAGGCGACCCATGGCTGGCATCTTCTTCGGCTGCCCTGGGCACCACGCCCGGCGCAGGACAGAACAGCCGTATCCGTCCTGTGACGGCTGCGAACCTGTACTCGCGTTCAGCTCTGTACGGCCCACGGCACACCGACACCAACCACCCGCGATGCGGCCGCCGCGGACACCTCGCCGCGGAAGCGGGCCTCGTGATAGCCGCGCACGGTGCGACGGGTCTGTTCCTGAGCTGTCGTGGTCATGGCTGCTGTCCGATCTGGCGCAGGTGATCGGCGAGGCGATGCTGGTTGGCGGCCAGCCGCAGGCACAGGTCGCGCAGCACGACCAGTTCTTCGGGAGCGAACCCGTTGAACATCGCCCGCATGGCAAGCTGCGACGGCCTGCGGAACGCCTCCATCCACGCCCGCCCGGCAGGTGTGATCTCGGCCAGAACCGAACGTCGATCCTTCGGGTCGGGGACCCGGCGGGCCAGCCCGTCGTGCTCCAGAGTGTCGACCAAGCCGGTGACATTGCGGGAGCTGACCCCGGCGGCCCGGGCCAGCTCGCCGATGCTGATGCCGTGCTCGCTGCTGTTGAGGCGGATCAGCAGGTCGAGCGCGCCCGCGCTGACCCCCCGTCCCTGGGAGCCGTGGGCGCGCATGCGCTCGACGGCGTGGTTGGCGGTGCGGACGGCGGCGCCCGCCTCGAAGGTGAGCAGGTCTCCGTCGTCATCGGTGAACTGGGTCATCGCGGCCCTGACCCGAGGGTCGTAGAGGAAGCCGTCAGGGTCGCTCTCGTAGATTGTTACGTCCTTCATTATGAAGGAGGATAATAGTACGTGCTTCCAGTCTTTGCTATCCGTTGCCTGCCGCCCCCTCTCGTGTAGATCGACAAGGGCCGCCACCGTGCCTTGCTCAGGTCAAGATTTTTCCTTCATGTCGTTCTGGGAGTTCTCGTCGGTGGACGGCCGGACGGCGCCGTGGGTCAGGCCGTCGGATATCAGCTGGAGCAGATCCTCGCCGAGGGCGGCGGCCCGGCGCAGCGAAGCCTCGAATTCCGCCAGCTTCCGGAACGCCTCGCCGTACCCGCGCTGCTCCTCGATCGGCAGCAGCGGGAGTTCCGCGCGGCGTACGTCCACCTGGGCGCGGCTGCCCACGGTGGTGTAGTTGCGCAGGTTGACCGAGCCGCTCAGGAAGCCCGCCACGAAATGGGGGTCGAGCAGGGCCGGGTCGGGGCGGAGCAGGGAGAGGCGGAGGCCGAGGAGGGGGCCGCCCTCCCCGGCGACCCGCGCCACCGGACGCCGCGCGACGCCCGGCACCAGCACGTCACCGGGCCGCACGATGATCTCGTGCTGCACGGCGATGTCCGGCGTGGTCGCGGTCGGCGGGGTGCCGTCGACGACGTCCTCGGCGGTGAGGACGGTCAGCCCGTCCGCGACCTCGGACGGCTCGCCGGGTCTGGCCGGGCTCTGGTGGTGGATCGTCAGCATGCCGCGCCGCAGGAGTTCGGCGAGCGGGACCATCGGGAGGTCCTTCGGTCCCCGGGCCGACTCGACGGTCGGCACCAGCTCCGCGGCGAGGCGGAGGAGGTCGGCCACCCGGTTCCGCTGCCCGGTGACGCGCTCGGGCGACAGGTCCGCAGGCGGCGGCGCGAGGTATCGGGCGGGGGTGAGGTCGACGTCGTCGTCGAGCAGTTCGACGACGGGGACGGCCCGGCTCACGCCCGGTTCATCGATGTCCGCACCGGCCTCGAAGCGTTCCCAGGCATCCGCGGCGACCCGCGCGAAGTCCTCCGGCCGGTCGGAGGTGTCGACCATCAGGACATGGCCGGGCGTACGGGAGTCCGCCGGTCTGCGCAGCACCCACAGGGCCAGGGCGACCGCCATGTTGGGGATGCTGCCGAGCGGGAGTGTGATCACCGCGCTGAGTGCTCCCCGGCGGATCAGCTGGGCGCGGATGCGGCGGCCGGATCTGCGGCCGGCGACGGCGGGCGGCATGAGCATGACGGCGGTGCCGCCGGGTTTCAGATGGCAGAGGGCGTGCTGGATCCAGGCGAGTTCCGACTCCATCCGGGGTGGTAGACCGTACTCCCAGCGGGGGTCGGCGGTCAGCTCCTCGTATCCCCAGGCGCGGTCGTTGAACGGCGGGTTGCACACGACCGCGTCCACCAGCGTGCCGGGGAACGCGTCCTGGCGGAGTGAGTCGCCATGCGAGACGCGTACGGTGGCGGCGTGCAGCGCGAGATGCGCGGCGGTCAGCCGGGCGGTCGCCGCGTCGGCGTCCTGGCCGAGGAGCAGGTGTACACCGCGGTCGCGCAGTGCCTTCAGCAGCGCTCCCGAGCCGCAGGCCGGGTCGAGGATGACCTCGGGGGAGGGGCCGCAGAGCTGCGCCATGAGCCGGGCGACCGGCTCGGGGGTGGCGTACATCCGCTTGGTGTGCAGTTCGAAGTAGCGCTCGCGCAGGAAGGCGAAGGTCCCCTTCGTGCCGTTCTCGACGGCGAGGGCGGCCACCCGGCGCAGCAGCGGCAGCCGGTCCCGGATGAGGCATTCCGGCGGCAACGGGCTCCGCATCGGCCCGGCGCACGCTTCTCGGACGCGGTCGGGAAGTACGGCGGCCACGGCCGCGTCGGCGGCGGCGGAGAGGGCCGTCCAGTCGCCGCCCTCCCGGTCCAGGTAGACCAGGAAGGCGCCGAGGTCGGCGATCAGGTCGGCGAGATCCTCCTCCGGCACGCCCGCGCGCAGGTCCTGCCAGAGCCACTCGCGCGCCGGGAGCACCCTGCCCTCGCTGTGGCCGAGCAGCCACTCCTTGATCTCGCCGAGGGAGAAGGCGGGGCTGGTCGCGGTGCCGCCGACGGGCTGGGGGAAGTCGTCGTGCCGGCGGCGCCAGTTGCTCACCGCGGCCCGGCCCACATCACCCAGCCGGGCGATGTCCGCCGCGGTCACCTGGACGTCCCTGTCCACCTGGTCCTCCGTGTCGGTCGCGGTCGCCCGGACGTCCTTGTCCACCGGCTCCCCATTATCCGCCGTGGTCACCTGGACGTCCTTGTCCGTCCGGTCCTCCGGTCGGCCGGACGTCCCGGTTCATCGGCTCCTTCATATCGGTCTCGGTCTGCCCGGTCGTCCCGTTCATCGGTTCTTCGGGCTCGGTGTCCGTGTCGATTGGAACGTACCTGAGTGTGTCACCTCCATGCAGCGTCCTCAAAGATATTGGTCGATTCCATCAACACGTGTTTTACTGAACTTTATTGGACACTAAAAATCATCATCATGGAAGGAACCGATGACCCGTGATCACCCCCACCACGCGCATCGACCGGTTCCAGGCCCCCACGTCACGCGGCAGACGGCGCCTTCGCTCAGGGCGGGCCATGCACCTGCTGGACATCGAGAACCTGACAGGGGCCAGTCGCCCCACCACCCCTGAGGTCGCCGAGGTCATGGTCCTCTACCGGCGTATCGTCCCGATCGGCCCGATGGACCAGTTCGTCGTCGCGGTCAACCACGGCGCGCTCGTCGCGGTCGGGATCGCCTTCCACGGTGTGCAGTTGCTGGCCCGTTCCGGCCCCGACGGCGCGGACCAGGCCCTGGCCGAGGCCGCCCGGGGCGACCGGATGGACCAGCGGTTCGACCGGGTCGTGATCGGCTCGGGCGACGGCTACTTCGCCGACCTGGCCTGCTGGCTCGCCGAGTGCGGTGTGCACGTCACCGTCGTCTCCCAGCGTGAGTCACTCAGCCGCCGCCTGCGCGCCGAGGTGTCCGCCGTCATCACGCTGGAACCGCCGGCGGCACAGGTGGCCTGACCTTCGGGAACGTTGTCACGACCGGGGCGCGGCCGATTCCAGGATCTTCGCGATTCTGCCGACGTCGGCCTCGGTGGTGCGCCAGTTGCTGAACGCGGCACGCAACGCGGGCACCCCGGCGTAGACCGTCGGGGTGAGGAAGGCCTCGCCGGACTCGGTGATCGAGTCGACCACCTCCCCGATCCGTTCGGGGGAGGGGGCGGAGGCGAGGGTGAAGCAGACCACGTTGAGCCGTACCGGGGCGAGCAGCCGGTAGGCGGCCATCGAGGCGATCCGCTCGCCGAGCCCGGCGGCGAGGGCGATGTCGCGGCGGACGATCTCCGCGTGCCCCTCGCGCCCGTAGGCGGCCAGCGTGAACCAGGCCGGTAGCGCACGCAGGCGCCGTGAGTTCTGCGGGGTCAGGTGCGCGAAGTCGGGCTCCTCGCTCAGCGGGGTGAGATAGGCGGCCGAGTTCGAAAAGACGCGGGCCTGCAGGTCGCGGCGGCGGGTGAACTGGATCGCGCTGTCGTAGGGCACGTTCAGCCACTTGTGCAGGTCCGCGCAGACCGAGTCGGCCTCGCCGAGGCCCGCGACGAGGTGGGCGTGCTCGGGGGAGAGCGCGGCGAAGGCGCCGAAGGCGGCGTCCACGTGCAGCCAGAAGGGGTGACGCTCGCGCAGGGCGGCGATGGCGCGCAGGTCGTCGAAGTCGACGGTGTTCACCGTGCCGGCATTGGCGACCACGATCGCCGGTGCGCCGTCCAGCCGGTCGAGTTCCTCGGCGAGCAGGGCCACGTCCACCGCCTCCCGCCCCGGCAGGACGCCGACGTGCCGGATCGCCGACCGTCCCAGCCCGAGCATGGACAGCGACTTGACGATGCTGGAGTGCGGGCTCGCCGACAGCACCGTCACCGGCCCGAGCGCGGCCGCGCCCGCCTCGGCCACCGAAACGCCGCGCAGTTCGCCCAGCCACTCCCTGGCGATCGCCAGGCCCGCGAAGTTGGACATGGTCGCGCCGCTGACGAACGTCCCCTCGTGCTCCGGCGGCAGGCCGAAGAGGTCGCGCAGCCAGGCGACCGTCTCCCGTTCGAGGTCCGGGGCGAGGGAGTCCAGGCCGGAGGTGGGGTTCTGGTCGAGGGTGCCGGTCAGCCAGTCGCCCGCCAGCGCGGCGGGTGTCGCGCCACCCGTGACGAAGCCCAGGTAGCGGGGGCCCGCGCTGGCCGCGAAGCCCGGTTCCCAGCGCCGCGCGAACAGCTCCATCGCCCCCTCCAGGCCGATCCCCGTCTCCGGCAGGGACTCGGGCGCCGGTCGCACCGGCGTCCGCGCCGCCGGGCGGTCGTCGAGCCCGGCGAGGAGACGCACGGCGTACGCGCGGGTGGCCTCCATCAGTTCGGGTACGCGGGCGCGATCGGCTCCCAGGGGTCCGCGGATGTGATCGGTCTCCGGCACCCCGGACAGGTGGTCGCCCCCGCCGCCGGACGGTCCGGGCTCCTGGTCGCCGTCGGCGCTCGATGGTCCGTGCCGATACTCTCCGCCGCTGTGTGACGGTTCGGGCTGCTGGTCGCCGTTGGTGTTCGTTGGTCCGGGCCGGGGGCCGCCGCCGAGGTGCGGAGGGCCGGGAATGGGAGCGGTGCCCGCGTCGGGTCTGGTGTTCATGCTTCGACGCTAGGAAGCGGAGCATGTTCGCGTCGTGGTCCAATTACGGCAAACTGGACCAGTGCTCAAGGACGTTCTGGCAGGATGGCGGCGATTCGGCGGCCCCCTCGCGGGTGCGCTGGCCACCGCGCTGCGCGAGGCGGTGCTCGACGGGCGCGTACGCGTCGGGGACCGGCTGCCCTCGGAGCGGCGCCTGGCCGGTGAGCTCGGAGTGAGCCGGGGAACGGTCGTCGCCGCCCTGTCCCGGCTGCGCGAGGAGGGCTGGCTCGTCACCGAGCACGGCAGCGGCAGCAGGGTGCGGTTGCCGCGGAACCTCGGTGAGCGCTACGCGCCCCTGTCGGTGGACGGCCGGGGCTCGCTCCTCGATCTGCGGCGCGCCGTCCCCGCCGCCCCGCGCGCGATCGTCACCGACGCCGTCACCCGCGCGCTCGGCAGGTCGGCGGGGCTGCTGCTGGAGAGCGGCGAGCCCGGACCCGGCCTGCCCGAGCTGCGCGAGCTGATCGCCCGGCGTCACACCGGAGAGGGATCGGCCACCCGCCCCGAACAGATCCTGGTCACCTCGGGAGCCCGTGCCGCGCTGGCGCTGCTCGTCACCCATCTCGGCCCGCGCAGAATCGTGGTGGAGAACCCCACCTTCTTCGACACCCTCGCCACGCTCAGGCGCTTCGGCATCCGTACCGTCCCCGCGCGGGTCACCGCGGCGGGATGGGACGGCGACCAGCTCGCCACCGCGTTCCGCGAGGCCGCGGGGGGAGCCGCCCTGCTGACCCCCGACTTCCAGAACCCGACCGGGGTGCTGATGGGTTCCGAGGACCGCCGGAAGGTCGCGGAGCTGGCGGCCAGGTACGGGGTGACCGTGATCGTGGACGAGACCGTGCGCGACCTGGACCTGCGCGACCATCCGGTGCCCGAGCCCCGGATCGACCGGGCCGTCACGATCGGTTCCCTGAGCAAGACCGTGTGGGGAGGGTTGCGGGTGGGATGGATCCGGGGTCCGGCCGCGCTGATCCGTGAACTCCTCCTCGACCCGATCAGCGGTCTGTACGCCCCGCCGCCCATGGAGCAGCTCGTGGCCTGCGAGGTCTTACCCCTCATGGGCCGCCTGCTGGACCAGCGCAGGAGCGAGCTGCGGCGCCAGCGCGACCATCTGGCCGGAAGCCTGGACGGGGACGACGCCTGGAGCTTCTTCCTCCCGCAGGGCGGCCTGGCGCTCTGGCTGCGCCTGAACGGTGTGTCCGGTGAGGCACTCGCGGGGAAGGCGGCCGAGGCAGGGCTCAACCTGCTCCCGGGGCCGGTGTTCTCACCTGACGGCACCCGGGCCGACCGGCTGCGGGTGCCGTACACCGCCCCGATCGAGACCCTCGACCGGGTCGTCGAGCAGCTCAGGCGAGCCCACCGGTCCTGAAAGGCGGGTGTCGACGCCCGGTGCCTGCGGCGTGGTTCGGCTCCGGGATCGTCCTGCCGGCCGGTGGCGGGGGCCGGTGTCTTCAGCTCGGCGCCCCGGCCAACCGGCGGCCGGTGCCTTCAGCGCGGCGGCCCGGCTAACGAGTTCCAACAGGCGTGGTGGGGGCGCAGGCGGTTTCACATGGTTGTCCGTCCTCGACTCGCAGGATGGGTGCGCCGGCGAGATGCCGTAGCGCGCTCCTCAGCGCCGCCCGTACCGGGGCGTCGAGATCGGCCGGCAGCCGGTCCTCGATCCCACAGGCCCACCGGCGTGCTGTTGCGGATCATCAGCGGCCTGCTCTCCCGCCGGGACGCGACCTGGTGGCGGCGGAGCGACTCCTCGCGGAAGACCTTGTTGGGAACCCTGCCGGTCACGACCAGTGCCACTCGATCGAGGCCGTGGCGCGGCGCTCGGCCAGCCATTCGGTGAACGCCACCCGCCCGGCCGCGGCCAGGGTCCGCTCGTCCGCCGACGAGGCCGCACGCCCCAGGATGACCCCGGCGAGGAAGGCGGTGCCATGGGCCGTCGGCCCGACGACGTCTCCGGGCGCGCCCTCCTGCAACGGTTCGGGCAGCTCGAAGGCGAAACGTTCGGCGATCGTGGTCTCCACCTCGCCGGCAGGACCCGCGAGCGCGGGGAGGAGGCCCTCCGGTGAGTCACCGCCGAGGTCCGCGAGGACCTGCTCCGGCCCGATGCTCCAGAGCGCACGCACCCGGTCGAAGCGCTCGGCGTGCGCGGCCAGGTAGGCCGGGCCGAGCTCGGCCTCCCTGCGGCGGCGGAAGCTCCGGCGCCTGGCGATATCGCCGATGTAGGCGTCGAACTGCTGGAGGGTCATCCCCATCTCGGCCGGCCAGGCCGGCGTCGTCGCGCGGTCGTGCAGGCCCCGCTCCCGGCGGAACTCCTCGGAGGCGGCCTGCAGGTCCTCGTCGCTGACCGGCGTGTCGTCGTGCTGGATCTCGTTCAGGATCAGGCACTGGTCGACGATCTCGTCGTGCGGCGTCGCGTCGCGGCATGACAGTGAACGGATCATGGTGAGCGCCTGGGCGACCGACAGGTGTATCTCGTCCACGCTGACCAGCCGGCCCGCCCAGTGCGTGGAGTGGTCGATCAGCCAGGGGATGCCGTCGCCGGCCCGCGCGGTGAGCGCGATCGTCCCGCCTTCCGGGTCCTGGAGCAGCAGGTCGAAGTCGACCACAGAGGTGCCGGGACGCTCGTCGACGACGAGTTCCGCCTTCAGCTCGGGGTGGTCGGCCGCCCATGCGGCGGCCGTCTGACGGGCCTGCTGCACCTGTGCGTGGCCGCGAGGCAGGCCGCGCAGCAGCCGCACCCCGGAGGCGAGCGTCGTTCCGAGGTCAATCATCGAATACCTCCAGCGTGGAGATCCCGAGCCTTGGCTCCGGGAAATCAGGCTCGTCTCGTCATGAAGGCGCGGCGGAACGGGAATCCCGCTCCGCCGCGCCAGATCGATCAATATCCCGTCCGGCTGGCACGGGCCGGGAGAGCGGCGTGTGCCGCGCCTTCCCCCCTCCCGGCCCGGCCGGTTCGGCGCCCTTCCGAAAGGAAGGGCGCCGGGCCGCTTGTCAGCCGATGTACCACCGGCGGGTCCGGCACCCCGGAAGAGGTTTCTCTCCCGGGCGCCCGACGTACCTTTCGGCACCCTCGGCCGGTGGAGCACCGCCCCGGGCGGGGTCTGATCCCACCCGGGGCGGTGAGCCGATCGTCAGCTGACCCACCACTCGCCGGCCTGGCCCTTGCTGTTGTGCCAGGACACGGTCATCCGGCCGCCGGCGACCTCGTCCAGCTCGGCACCCTCGAACGGGGTGTCGTCAATATTGATCCTGGACATGCTCGGTCCCCTCCGTGGACCGGGTGCGGCGTGCGGCGCCCGGTGTTCTCCGTTACGTCGAGGACGCTAGGTACCGGCTCTTGTGGTCATCTGAAAAATAACTTGGTAACCACTAGCCGCGCTGGTCACGACGGCGAACCGGCCCGTGGCGGGCCGTGGTGGGGCGGTGCGGCGAGGGTGATGCCGGAGTGGGCCGGAGCCCCGAGGGCGGGTGATCCTTACTCGTCCCCACCACAACTGTGTTCTCTTCTGTCACTCGCGTGAGCGCCCGTTTGGCGAACAGCGCGCCGACATTCTGGAATGATCGCGTAGATATCCTGTCGGACATCGAGACTGACGGACAGTGACTGATGCCCCCCATCGATCAAATCACCACCTTCGCATCCGACCAGCCGGTGTTGACGAGCCTCATCGGCGTGTTCGCTCTCGTCCTCCTGGTCGCGGCCTACTTCGCGCTCCGCGCCATCCAGCGAATGGCGGTTCGCTTCTTCCATTCTCATGTCGCGCCCCGTCCGGTGGAGGACATCCTCACCATCGTCGCCGCCAGCATCGCGACGGGTGTCTCCGCCCAGGGCATGTGGCGCTTCTCCGGTGACGTGCTCGGCTTCGACGGTCCGCTGCGGCTGCTGCTCTTCGCCTTCATCGAGGTCGCCGTCATCACCAGCGCGGTGCGGGCCCGCCGCAACATGCGGGAGAACTTCTCGGCAGGCATCGACGGTATCGCCGTGTGGGCGCTCACCGGCCTGACCGCGGTGCTGTCCAGCATGGACGCCCGCAGCATGGCCGAGGCCATCTTCCGGCTCGCCGCGCCCCTGGTGGCGGCGTGGCTCTGGGAGCGCGGCATGGCGATCGAACGCCACCGGATCAGCGGGCGCTCGCGCATCAACTGGCGGCTCACCCCCGAGCGGGCGCTGGTCCGCATCGGGCTGGCCGAGGTCAGCGACCGTACGGCGAGTGAGGTCGACGCCCACCGCAGGCTGACCCGGGTCGCGCTGGCGGCCAAGCGCGCCCGCGCGCTCCGCGAGTCCGGGGCGTCCGACCGGAAGATGCGCGCGGCCCTCACCAAGCTGGACCGTGCCATGGACCGGGCGGTGGAGCACACCGGCCTGGCCGTCGACTCGGTACGCCAGGAGGCCCTGCTCTCCCAGATCGGCGCCCTCTACAACACCTCCGCGCTGATCGACCTGACCCCGCCGGTGCCGTGGGACCCGGAGCCTGAGCCGGTGCGTCCCGCGGTGGCCGCGGGGCGATCGGTCATCGACGATGACGATGACGAGGTCCAGGTGCTGGACGGCCCGCCGCCGGTCGTCGACACGGCACAGCGCGCGGCCCTGATGCGTGCCGCGCGGGAGTACTGGGACAAGCAGATCGAGCGGAAGTTCGTGCCCCGGGCGACGGACATCGCCCACGAGACCGGCGTCTCCCTGGCCACCGCCCGCGAGTACCGGGCGCTGTGGAAGCTGGAGCCCAAGGCTCACGCGTTGCTGGAGGCGGCCTTCCACGAGCACGGGATCATCGACACCGGCACCTTCCCCGCCATCGAGACCGAGCAGGTCCTGACCGTGAACGGCTCGTCCGCCGCTCGCTGACCTCGCGCGGAACGACGTACAGCACGACACACCGCACGACTCGCCACCGCCCTCCGTCCGCGTACCCCGGCCGGGGGGCGGTCCGCGTCGCGGGCCGCCCGCTCACATCGGCTCAGGCCGACTCGCGGACGATGAGGTCGGTGGGCAGTATCACCGGCTCCACCTGCTCGGCGCCGTCGATCAGGGCGAGCAGCAGGCGGACCGTCTCCTCGGCGACCCGTTCCAGGGGCTGGCGGATGGTGGTGAGCGGCGGATGGGTGGTGAGTGCCACCGCCGAGTCGTCGAAGCCGCCCACCGCGACGTCCTCGGGCACCCGCCGCCCGGCGGCGCGCAGCGCGGAGAGCGCGCCCGCGGCCATCAGGTCGGAGGCGACGAACACCGCGTCGATGTCGGGGGCACGTTCCAGCAGCCGGGCCATCGCGCTCTCCCCGCCCAGCTGGGTGTAGTCGCCGTGCTCGATGAGCCTCCTGCTCGCCTTCCTGCCGAGGATGTCGGCGAAGCCCTCCAGCCGCAACGCGCCGCCGGGGGTGTCGAGCGGGCCGGTGATGGTGGCGATCCGTCTGCGGCCCCGCTCGACCAGGTAGCGCGTCATCTGCCGGGCGCCCTCGCGGTCGTCCGCCGCCGCGTAGGGGATCACGTTCTCCCTGCCGATGACCGCCCCCTGGGCGACGGCGGCCACACCGATGTCCACCAGCGCGTCCACCAGCCTGTCGCCCGCGTGGGTGGAGACCAGGAAGACCCCGTCGGCGTGGCCGCCGCGCAGGTAACGGACCACCCGGTCGCGGTCGCCGTCGTTCCCGGCGATCATCATCACCAGCGATATGTCCCGCTCGGCGAGCCGCCGGGTGGCGGTGCGCAGCAGCACGCTGTAGTTGGGGTCCTCGAACAGTCGCTCCTGCGGCTCCGACAGGACCATCACCACCGAACCGGTCCGCTGGGTGACCAGGCTGCGGGCGGCCCGGTTGAGCACGTAGCCGGTCTCGGCGATGGCCCGCTTGACCGCGGCGTGCGCCGCGGGGCTGACGTACCGGTCGTCGTTGAGCACCCGGGAGACCGTTCCCCGGGAGACCCCCGCCACCGCCGCGACGTCATGGATGGTCGGACGCTTCGCCATGCTCCCATTTTCCCCTCGACCGGGCGAGGCCCGGTCGGGCCCGGCCACTAGCTTTTCACGGCCCCGCCGGCCAGGTCGGTCCGCCAGTAGCGCTGCATGGTGAGGAAGAGCGCGATCAGCGGGATGATCGACAGCAGGGTGCCGGTGAGGATCAGGTTGTACAGGGAGGGCTGGTTGGCGCCGGCCGCGAGCAGCGTGTAGAGGCCGACGGTCAGCGGGAACCTCTGGTCGTCGCCCAGCATGATGAACGGCAGCAGGAAGTTGTTCCAGATCGCGACGAACTGGAACAGGAAGATGGTCACCATGCCCGGGATCATGAGGGGCAGCGCCACCCGGCGCAGCAGCAGCCAGTGCCCGGCGCCGTCGATGCGCCCGGCCTCCAGCAGGGCGTCGGGGACGGCGGCGGTGGCGTAGATGCGCGCCAGATAGATGCTGTACGGGTGCAGGATCTGCGGGAGCAGGACCGACCAGTAGGTGTCGGCGAGCCCGATCCGGGAGAAGAGCAGGTACTGCGGGATGGCCAGCACCACGGCGGGCACCAGGATGCCGCCGATCAGCAGGTTGAAGATCAGGTTCCGGCCCCGGAAGCGGTACTTGGCCAGCGTGTAGCCGGAGACCACGGAGACGGCGGTGGAGAGCAGGGCGCCGCCGCCGGCGTACAGCAGCGTGTTGAGCATCCACAGCCAGAACACGCCGTCGCGGTAGGCGGCCAGGTCGGCGAGGTTGGCGAGCAGCCCGGTGCCGGGGGCGAAGGTCGAGGTGGAGAAGAGCTCCGCCTTCGACTTGGTGGCGGCCACCAGCACCCAGCTGACCGGCAGCAGGCAGTAGAGCGCGCCCAGCAGCAGGATCGCGGTCGGTGCGATCCCGTACGGGCGGCGTCGCGTGGCCGCCCTCCGGCGTCCCCTCGCGGTGAGGGTCGTGGTGGCCATCAGCTCTCCCCGAAGGCGCGGTCGCGGACGACGCGCAGGAAACCAAAGGACAGGACGAGGGAGATCGCCGCGATGACGATCGAGGTGGCGGCGGCCGAGTAGAGGTCGCCGGTGACGAAGGCGTCGCGGTAGACCTTCATGAGCGGGCTCCAGGTCGAGCTGATCGTGTTGGTCAGCGGCCGCAGCGTGGTCGGCTCGGTGAACACCTGGATCGTGGCGATGATGGAGAACACGGTGGTCAGAATGATCGCGGGCAGCAGGATCGGGATCTTGATCCGCAGCGCTATCTGGATCTCGCTCGCCCCGTCGATCCTGGCGGCCTCGTAGTAGGTCCTGGGCACGGCGCGCAGGGCGGTGTAGAGCACCAGCATGTTGAAGCCGACGCCGCCCCAGACCGCGATGTTCGCCATGGAGAGGACCACGGTGCCCGAGCCGAGCAGGTCGACGTCGAGCACCTGGCGGATCGGGCTGAGGGTCGGCAGGTAGAGGAAGCCCCACAGCAGGGTGGCGGCCACCCCGGGCACCGCGTACGGCAGGAAGACGGCGACCCTGGAGAAGCGCGCGAGCCGCACGTGCGCCGAGTCCAGCAGCAGCGCGAAGAGCAGGGCGAGCCCGAGCATGACGACGAGCACCAGCAGGCCGTAGCCGAGGACGCGCAGCCAGCCGGCCCACAACTCGCCGTCGGCGAGCGTCGCGGTGTAGTTGTCGAGGCCGGCGAAGACCTCGCGGCGCGAGCCCTTGCCCA
The DNA here is from genome assembly GCF_040298085.1 of Streptosporangium sp. NPDC001681. Taxonomy (NCBI): domain Bacteria; kingdom Bacillati; phylum Actinomycetota; class Actinomycetes; order Streptosporangiales; family Streptosporangiaceae; genus Streptosporangium; species Streptosporangium sp. NPDC001681. The sequence continues at coordinate 70,255 of NZ_JBEOZN010000003.1, forward strand.
GGCCGAGCCCGGAGACCTTGGTGCGCCGCAGGCTGAGGTAGGCCGTGTAGCCGATGGGGACGGCCATGAAGAGCGTGAACAGCGCCATGGCCGGTGCGAGGAAGAGGTAGGGGACGGCGCTCGCGGTGCGGGCGCCGCCGGGACGTCGGGTCATCGGGGTCGTCGGGGTCATTGGGCGAGCTGGAATCCGGACTTCTGCATGTCGGCGACCGTCGCCTCCTGCATCCTGCCGATGGCGTCGGAGAACGCGGACTTGTCCTGTACGGCCTTGTCGAAGGCGTCCTTGAAGGCGTTGTACGTCACGTTGACGTTCGGCCCGAAGGTGAAGCCCCGCGCGGTGGCGGAGATCGCGGCGGCCTGCTGCCAGAAGTCGGGCTGGTTGGAGAAGTAGTCGGGGGCCTCGCCGAGCATGGTGCCGCCCTTGGCGGCGGCCGGGTAGACCGCGCCCTCCTTGACGAGCAGGCCGAGCGCCTCGGGGTCGGTGTTGAGCCAGGTCGCGAACTTCGCGGCGGCGGCCCGGTTGGGGGATTTGGCGGCGACCGCGGTGGAGGAGCCGCCCCAGAAGCCGCTGGCGTTCTCGCCGGTGTTCCACTGCGGCAGCGGGGCGATCGCCCACCTGCCCTTGGCCTTGGGGGCGTTGCTGGACAGCACACCCGGCGCCCAGACGGCCGAGGGCCAGGTCAGCAGCTTGCCGTCGTTGAGCGCCTTGTTCCACTCGGGGGTGAAGTACGGCTGGTCGTCGATGGCGCCCTCGGCGACGAGGCCGCCCCAGTAGTCGGCGACCTTCCTGGTGGCGTCGTCGTTGACCGCGACCTTCCAGGACTCGCCGCTGATCGACCACCACTGGGCGCCGGCCTGCTGGGCGAGGCCGACGAAGGCGCCGGGGTCCTTGCTGGAGAAGGTGCCCAGGAAGACCTTGGGGTCCTTCTTGCGTACGGTGCGGGCGGCCTCGGCGTACTCGTCCCATGTCTTGGGGACCTCGATGCCGTACTTGTCGAACAGGTCCTGGCGGTAGTAGAGCATCATCGGGCCGCTGTCCTGGGGAAGCGCGTAGACGGCGTCGGTGCCGAGCGTGACCAGCCACCAGATGCCCTCGCCGAACTCGCCCTTCGCCTGCGCCACCTCGCCGGAGAGGTCGGCCACCGCGTCGGCGGCGACGAAGGAGGGCAGCATCTGGTACTCGGCCTGGACCAGGTCAGGGGGGTTTCCCGCCTTGGCCGCGGTCAGGAACTTGGCGGCCGCGTCGTCGCCGCCGGCCTGCTTGCTGACCGTGACCTGGATGTCGGGGTTGGCGCTGTTCCAGGCCGCCGCGATCTTGTCCATGTTGGGAACCCATGTCCAGTAGGTGAGCTTGACCGGCCCTGCGGGGGCCGAGCTCTGCGCGACCGGGGCGGCCGGCTCCTGGGCGGCGCCGGAACATCCGGCGGCCAGGGTGGCGGCGAGAGCCGCGGCCGCCACTGCGAGCCGGTTTCTCTGCATGCGTTCCTCCGTGTCAGGGATGCCGTGTCGGGGGGGTGCTGTATCGGGGGCTGTGCCGGGGGTGCTGTATCGCGGGGTGTCGCGCCGGGGCTCGGGGGCCTGCCATGCGGACATATCTGTGAACGTTCACAGACTGAAATCCGAGGTGTCGCCCTGTCAATGCTCGTTACGCTCTTGTTAATCGCCTGTCCGTGCCGGTGTTCCTGCGGCGACTCTTCCCTGGGTGTCGGGTTTCGATTACTGTGCACGTTCACAGAGATGAGCCAAGGGGGAGCAGTTGCCTGGATATCCCGTCCTGCCGGAGGGCATCGCGTACGGAGGGGACTACAACCCCGAGCAGTGGCCGGAGGAGGTCTGGCACGAGGACGTCCGGTTGATGCGCGAGGCCGGGGTGAACCTGGTCAGCCTCGGCATCTTCGGCTGGAGCCTGCTGGAGCCGGAAGAAGGGGTCTACGACTTCGGCCGGCTGGATCGGATCATCGACCTGCTCGGCTCCTCGGGCATCAGGGTCGACCTCGCGACACCGACCTCCTCCCCGCCCACCTGGTTTCGGGCCGCCCACCCGGGCAGCCACCTGGTCGACCGCGCGGGCCATGTCATCGCCGGAGGCTCCCGGCACAGCTTCTGCCCCAGCTCCCCGGAGTACGCCGCCGCCTCGGAACGGATCGCCGGCCGGCTCGCCGCCCGCTACGCCGGGCACCGGGCGGTCGTCATGTGGCACGTCCACAACGAGTACGGCTGGGCGAACGCGCGCTGCTACTGCGAGACCTCGGCGGAGGCGTTCCGCGACTGGCTGCGCGAGCGGCACGGGGACGTGGCGGCGCTCAACGCGGCGTGGGGGACCACGTTCTGGGGGCTGACCTACGGCTCGTTCGACGAGGTGGAACCCCCGAGGCTCGCACCGGTCGGCCAGCTGACGGCCCTGCAGCTCGACTACGCGCGCTTCTCCGTCGACGCGCACATCGCCAACTTCCGCCGCGAGCGCGACGCCATCCGACGCTTCAGCGACCTGCCGGTCACCACCAACTTCATGATCCCCAACTGCGAGCCGATGGACTACTGGCGGTGGGCGGGTGAGGTGGACGTCGTCTCCAACGACCACTACCTCGACGCCGGGCGGGCCGAGGGCCACATCGAGCTCGCCATGGCGGCGGACCTCACCCGCTCGGTGGCGGGCGGCCGGCCGTGGATGCTCATGGAGCACTCCACCGGCGCCGTCAACTGGCAGCCGCGCAACCTCGCCAAGCAGCCGGGGGAGATGCGGCGCAACAGCCTCGCCCACGTCGCCAGGGGATCGGACTCGGTGCTCTTCTTCCAGTGGCGTGCCTCCCGCTACGGCGCGGAGAAGTTCCACTCGGCGATGCTGCCGCACGCCGGGACCGACTCCGAGCTCTGGCGCGACGTGGTCGCCCTCGGCGCCGAGCTGCGCGAGCTGGCGCCGGTGCGCGGCTCCCGCATCGAGGCCGAGGTCGCGCTGGTGTGGGACTGGGAGTCGTACTGGGCGCTCGAACTGGAGTGGCGGCCCTCGGTGGACCTGAGGTTCCGCGAGCGGGTGGAGGCGTACTACGAGGCGCTCTGGCGCGAGCACGTCACCGTCGACTTCGTCCACCCCGCGGCCGACCTCTCGGCGTACCGAATGGTCGTCGTGCCGAGCTCCTACCTGCTCACCGAGGCCGCGGGCAAGAACCTGCACCGCCACGTGGAGGCCGGGGGCCACCTGGTCGTCTCCTGCTTCTCCGGGATCGTCGACGAGAACGACACGATCCACCCCGGTGCCTACCCCGGCGTGCTGCGCGACGTGCTCGGCCTGTCGGTGGAGGAGTTCCACCCGCTGCCGGAGAACGGCACGGTCGCCGTCGGCGACGACGGGCTGACCGGCCGGATCTGGTCCGAGCGGGTCCGCCTCGCCGGAGCGCGTACCGTGCGCGCCTTCACCGGCGGACCGGACGCGGGCCACCCCGCGGTGACCCGCCACGAGCTGGGAGCGGGCACCGCCTGGTACGTCGCCACGGCCCTTGACCCCCGCGTGGGCCAGGACACGGACGGAGACCTGCGCGCGATCCTCCGCGCGGTCCTCGACGCCGCGGGTGTGTCCCGCCCGCGCGGCCTGCCCGACACCCTCGAACTCCTGCGGCGGGGCCGCCACCTCTTCCTGGTCAACCACGGCGACGAGCCGGTCACCGTCCCTGGGGTGAGCGGGACCGGGGTTCTCGACGGTGCCGAGCACGCGGGTTCGGCGACGGTACCGGCCGGCGGCGTCACCGTCGTCGAGCTGGCACCGGACGCATGAGCTCCCCCGGTGCCGCGCCGGCCACCTGACCGCGGCACGTCACGGCAATAGCCGGTCCCGGTCCCGGATGGCCGTGGACGTCCCTCAGGCCCAGCACTTGAACATCGTCCGGCTGAACCGGCGGTGGGGGCTGGTGAACCTGCCCAAAGCCGGGCGGGCCAGATTCCGGTGGACCAAGAACCTGCCCGGCGTCACCAAAGGCGGCCCCGCCGGACGCATCACCGGGGCACGGCTGGTCAAAGGCGCCTACGGCTGGCACCTCGTGTTCCGCACCGAGACCCTGGCCGAACCCGCCGCCGCCCACCAGGGCCCGCAGGTCGGCATCGACCGGGGCATCACCGTCGCGCTGGCCCTGTCGGACGGCACCAACCGCGAACACCGCCCCTGGCTCACCTCAGGGGAGAAGAAACACCTGCGCCGCCTGGAGCAGAAAAGCGCCCGTCAACGCCGAACCCGCACCCCAGGCCGGCCGACGTCCAAGCGGCTGGCGCGCACCTATGACCAGATCGCCCGGCTTCGCGCGACAGCCAAGCGCCGAGCCGTCGACTGGCAGCACCAGACCACCACCGAACTCGCCGCCGCCTTCAGCGTGATCAAGGTGGAAAACCTGCTCATCGCGAACATGGTCCGCTCCGCCAAGGGCACCGCCGAAGTCCCAGGCAAGAACGTCAGGCAAAAGGCCGGGCTGAACCGGTCGATCAGTGGGGAGGCCTGGGGCCGGACCGTCACCCTGCTGGAATACAAGACCACAGACCGGGGCGGGCAGGTCGTCAAAGTCCCCGCACCCGGCACCTCACAGACCTGCCACCGGTGCGGCCACCGTGATGCGGCCGGCCGTGCCGGAACCGTGTTCGCCTGTACCAACCCCGACTGCGGATGGGTCGGCCATGCCGACACCAACGCCGCGATCAACATCAACAACGCCGACGGAACAGCGGTGTCAGGACGTGGAGACCTCGGGAATGCCCGGTCTGCGAAGCGTCAACCCCCGCGCGCCGCTTAACCCGACGCGACGGGAGAAACCCCGGCCTCCAGGCCAGGGAGGAGTTCAATGGGAACCGACCTGGACCGCGGTGCGCGGCAACGGCTGGGACCCGGCCGACGCGTCCTCGGGCAACGGGTGGGAGAACCAGGCACTGTTCGACTTCTCCGACAGGGCGCTGCCCGCGCTCACCCAGTTCACCCACCAGTGATACGTACGGCTCCCGCGGGCGATGCCCGCGGGAGCCGTTGGAGGTGTTCCGTCTCAGGCCCTGACGGGCCCGCGCCAGGTCCGGGTCAGGGGCAGACCTGGAGCAGTCCGGATCAGACCGAGATCCGGCCGGCGCCGGCGCCGCCGGTCACGATCGACTTGACGCTAGAGGCGGTGTCGAGCGAGTAGGAGTAGGGGATGGCGGCGACGCTGCCGCCCGCGTCCCCGGCACCGGAGTTGACGAAGTGGTTGTTGCGGGCGACCAGGTTGGCGGCGGGAGAGGAGCCCTCGCCGCGGTGGTAGGGGTCGGGGGTGTTCTCGAAGTAGTTGCCCTCGACCAGGACGCCGGCGTTCTTCGTGGACGCCACGCCGTACCCGCCGCCGCTGCCGACGTTGCCGTAGTAGTTGTTGTAGACGTGCACCGGGTTGCCGAAGCGGACCCGCGGGTGGCGCTGGTTGGTGCCGTCGAACCAGTTGTGGTGATAGGTGACGCGCAGCTTGCCGGTGTCCTCACTGGCGTTGCCGTCGTCATGGCCGAGCAGCATGGTCTTGTCGTGGCTGGAGACCCGGTTCCAGGAGATCGTGACGTAGTCGCTGGCGCGCTTGACGTCCACGGCTCCGTCGTAGCCGTTGCTGAAGGAGTTGTGGTCGATCCAGACCCGGGTGGAGTACTGGACCTGGATGCCGTCGTCGTTCCAGTTGCGGAAGGTCAGGTTGCGGACGATGACGTTGGACGCCTCGGAGATGTTGAAGCCGCAGCCGGAGATGACGGCGCCGGAGTTGCCGAGGATCGTCTTGTTGGAGGTGACCTTGAGCATCCCGGAGCAGGAGATCGTGCCCGACACCCGGATGACCGCCGCGCCGCTCGCCGAGAGCGCGCTGGTCAGCGCGGAGGCGCTGCTGACCGTGGTCGCCGGGGTGTTGCCGCCGCCGGTGGTGCCGCCGCCCTGGGTCGCCCAGCCGACCAGGCCGGTCTGGCCGCTCGGCGGAGGCGTCGTGGGAATGGAGGTGGGGGTGATGGTCGGTGTCGGGTTCGAGCCGCCCGCGGGGACGAGCCGCCACTGCTTGGTCGCCACCGAGTCGCAGGAGTTCTGCTGTACGAGGGCGCCGGAGGAGGTGGAGTTGTCGGCGGTGTTGAGGCACTTGCCGCTGCCTGCGTTGACCACCCGGTAGTTCGACCCCGACTCGGTCAGGTTCCAGGTCTGGGAGGACGCGCCCGAACAGCTCTCCTGCTGGACGGCCTTGCCGGCGGAGGTACTGGCGTCCTTGACGCCCGCGCACTTGCCGCTGTGCGTGGCCTTGAGCTGGGTGCTGCCCCCGGACACGGCCCAGGTCTGCCCGGCGCCGCCGCAGCCGCTCTGGGTGAGCTGGACACCGTCGGACGAGCTGCCGCCCGGAACGGTCAGGCAGAGGCCACTGCCGTCGTTCACCAGTGTGTAGTTTCCCGCGGCGGGAGCGGCGGCCGCGGCGGCGGAGACGCCCGCCACCGTTCCCGACAGGGCCAGGGCCGCGGCGGCGATGACCGCACCGGCTGTTTTCCTGTTGAATCTGTACAGCACAGTTGAGCTCCTTGCTGGTCCGGCAGGCCGGCGCGGCCTGCGTTTCGGAGTCCCCCCAGCGAGCACTCGCCGTTCACATATGCGATCCGCGGACATGTGAGCGAACAACCCACAAGCTAGGTAAGCGCTTTCCCACTGTCAACCCGCCGGTGAAACTTTCATGACTGACGCTGTTGCCGGGCCGCTGGCCGTCACGTTCCGTGACCGGCGGAGGAGGTGACGGCGCCCGGATGCTCCTTGGATCTTCCGCCTATCGCGGTCGGCCGGATCGCGCCTCGGTGTCGTCGCCGGTCACGGCGGCCTCGGGGGCAGGGCCTAGGGGCAGGGCCTAGTCGACCTCGGCGCTCCCGTTGACGCGGAGCTTGCGGCGGGCACGCTCGTAGAAGCTCGTGGTGCCGAGCCGGACCACCCACGCGGCGGCGCGCATCGCGGTGACGGTGAGCTCGTCCCCCGGCGACAGGTGCGCGCCCACAGCGCCGTCCACCTCCAGGGCCAGCCGGCCGCTCGCCGACAGCAGGCCGAGCACGACCCGCTCGTCCGCCGACAGCACGAGGGCCCGGTTGAACGACGAGTGCGCCGCGGCCGGGACCACGAGGAAGGCCTCGACCGTCGGCGACACGATGGGGCCGCCCGCGGAGAAGCTGTAGGCGGTCGACCCGGTGGGGGTCGCGACGATCACCGCGTCGGCCGCGTAACGCACGAAGGGATGCCCCTCCACGGTGATCGACATCGCGGACAGTCCGTGGCCCGGTATCCGCACCAGGGCGATGTCGTTGAACGCGGTCACCGAGGTGCCGTCGGGCAGGGTGGCCCGCACCGCCATCCGGGGTTCGACCGTGTAGGCGTTGTCGTCGATGGCCGACAGCGCGAAGGGCAGCTCTTCGACGTCGATCTCGGCGAGGAACCCCAGCTTGCCGAGGTTGACGCCGAGGATCGGAGTCCGCCGCCCCGAGATGAGCCGCATGGTGCGCAGCATCGTGCCGTCGCCGCCGAGGCTGACGAGCAGGTCGGCGCGGTCGACCAGGGTGGCGCCGTCGACGGACACCGCGCTGCAGTCGATGCGCCCGACCTCGTCGGGCAGCCCGAGCACCGTGACGCTGCGGGCGCGGGCCCACTCCACGATCGTGTCGATGGCCACCTTCGAATCGCGCTGCGGGTGCAGAACCAGCCCCACGGTCTTGACCATCCCCATGGCTCACACTGTACGGCGATTCGCCGTCGGTCCCGCGCGGTGAAACCCCGGCGCGCTGCCACCCGCCCGCGGCCCGGTGCTCGCCGGGGCCCGGGGGAACGGGGGGTGTTCCAAACTGAACACACAGTGAAATGCCAGGAAAGATGGGTAGCCTGCCTGGGCATGAAGTGGCAGCGTAAGGCCAACGACGCCCTTGTCAGGCTTACCGGATTCCAGCTTAACCGGGTAGGAAAAATCGGTTCGTCGGCGGATGCGGGGGCCCCGGCCGCGGAGGAGCCGTTCGGTCCGCCCGCCGATCCGAAAGTCGACCGGCTGCTGGTGGCGCCGGTCTTCGTCCTCTCGCCGGTGAGGTCCGGCTCCACGCTTCTGCGGGCGATGCTCAACGCCCACTCCATGCTGCACGCCCCGCACGAGCCGCACGTGCGGAGGCTGAGGGTGGAGTTCGGCACCTCGCTGGCGGAGCGGGCGATGAAGGCGCTCGGCCACAACCGGGCCGACCTGGAACACCTGCTGTGGGATCGGGTGCTCCACCGCGAGCTGGTCAGGAGCGGCAAGACGTTCTTCGTGGACAAGACACCGGCCAATGCCTTCGCCTACCGGCGCGTCGCCGCGTGCTGGCCGGACGCCAGATTCGTCTTCCTGCTGCGCCACCCGGCGTCCATCGCCAGGTCGTGGTACGAGGCGGGGGCGGGCAGGCGGACGCCGGAGGAGGCGGCACTCGACGCCCTGCGTTACATGAAGGCGGTGCAGCGGGCGCGGGGGGCACTCAGCGGGTGCACCGTGCGTTACGAGGACCTGACCGCCGCCCCCGAGGCCGAGGCGCGCCGCGTCTGCGACTTTCTGGGAGTTCCCTGGGAGCCGGAGATGCTGGCCTACGGCGAGCAGACCGTGCTGGAGAAGGGGCTCGGCGACTGGAAGGACAAGATCCGGTCGGGGCGGGTGCAGCCCGGACGCGACCTGCCGGGGCCGGAGGAGATACCCGACTCGCTCCGGCCGATGTGCGAGAGCTGGGGATATCTGCCGCCCGTCACGGAGCCCACATGACGGCGCCGGAGACCACGAGGATCCGCTACCTGCTGCTGCACGCGTACGGCATGGGCGGGACGATCCGCACGGTGATCAACCAGGCGAACGCGATGGCCGCGGCCGGCCATGAGGTCGAGATCGTCAGCGTGGTACGGCGGAAGGAGAGACCCCAGTTCGAGATCGACCCGCGCATCCGTCTCCTGACGCTGTCGGACCAGCGTGAGGGCAGGCCCGTCGATTCCATGGGGCGGCGGGTGTGGCGGTGGATCCGAGGCAGGATCGTGCCCGCCGGCGAGTTCGCGGCCTCCTACTTCACCGAACGCGTGGAGCGGGCCGTCATCGACTACGTCTCCGCGCTCACCGGCGGCGTCCTGGTGACCACCCGCCCCGCCCTGAACCTCATCTCGGCCCGCCGTGCTCCAGCGAGCGTCGTCAAGGTCGGGCAGGAGCACATGAACCTGGCCACCCACTCCGAGGCGGTCCGCTCGGAGATCGGCCGCCATTACGGCAAGCTGGACGCGGTGGTCGTGCTCACCGAGACCGACAGGAGGGAGTACCAGGCGCTCCTGCCCGCCACGCGCGTCGAGCGCGTCCCCAACGCGGTCTCCTCCGTGCGCCGGACACCCTCCAGGAAAGACGACAGGCTCGTGGTCGCGGCCGGGCGGCTGGTCGGGCAGAAGGGCTTCGACCTGCTGATTCCCGCGTTCCGGCAGGTTGTGGACCGTCACCCGGACTGGCGGCTGCGCATCTACGGCACCGGCAAGAAGAAGGGGCAGTTGCGCGCGCTCCTGAAGGAGCACCGGCTGGGGGACAACGTCACCCTGATGGGACGGACCGATCGTCTCGACGAGGAACTGGCCAGGGCCTCCTTCTACGTCCTCAGCTCGCGGTTCGAGGGGTTGCCGATGGTGATGATCGAGGCGATGACCCACGGGCTGCCCGTGGTGGCCTTCGACTGCCCGACCGGCCCGGCCGACGTGCTCACCCCCGAGGTCGACGGGCTGCTCGTCCCTCCCCGCGACATCGACGCGTTGGCGGCGGCGATGGTCCGGCTCATCGAGGACGGGGAACTGCGGCGGCGGATGGGAGCGGCCGCGGCCGTCGCCGCGCACGACTACACCCCCGAAGCGGTCATGCCGCGCTGGGAGAAACTGTTCGCCGAACTGCTGGACCGAGGACCGAAACAGTCAGGCTGACCTGATCCGCTGGCTTCCCTCGCTTCTCGTGAGTTTAGCGAAAAATCCATTCTTTAGTGCCTGTCGGCGCCCTGCTGCGAGGGTGCCTGCGGGATGAAGGTGACCTCCGTGCCGCGGGCCCTGCCAATCGTGGGTGCTTCCTGGCGTTTTCCCTGTTCTGTTGGTGAATGACGGGTGCGTGGCTGAGATGAGAAATATCAGCCGGCCTGGCAGGTGGGGGGAATCGAGCGGATCCGCGGCCTGCCGGGACTCCGGTGCGGGCCTGGGTAGCGCCGAGAATAAGACATTCAATATTTTTCGGGCATTTGACGATGGAGTCTTTGTTTATTGTTGGCTCGATCGTATTCAATGCTTGACAATATATTTAAGGGCAACCCAAAATTGAGGCGTCCATGATGGCGGGTCGAATTCGGATCCGCGCATCGGGAGGTCAGCATTTTGCCGTTTCTGTCGCGGTTGACTGACGTTTCCTCCTGGTTGATTCATGTCTTCGCTTCCCCTGTTGGTACGAGCACGGATCGGTGGTGTGTGTTGTGACGGAGTTCGAGGCTGGCCGGTCGCAGCTGAGTCTGAGTACGGACGCCGCGCGTAACCTGGCGACGACGACCAAGTCGACTCCCCAGATGCAGGAGATCACCTCGCGGTGGCTGCTGCGGATGCTTCCCTGGACGCAGGTGTCGGGCGGCACCTACCGCGTCAACCGGAGGCTGACCTACACGATCGGCGACGGGCGGGTGAGCTTCACCAACGCCGGATCGCAGGTGGCGGTCATCCCCGCCGAGCTGTGCGAGCTGCCCCTGCTGCGCGGGTTCGACGACTCCGACACCCTCGACGCGCTGGCGGGCCGGTTCGTCCAGCGGGAGTTCCGGGCCGGTGACGTGCTCGCGGAGTCGGGGCAGCCGGCCGACGAGGTGGTGCTCATCGCGCACGGCAAGGTCAACAAGGTCGGCACCGGGCCGTACGGCGACGAGATCGTGCTGACGGTGCTGGCCGCGGGTGACCACTTCGGCGACGAGACGCTGGTCGGCACGGACGGCGAGTGGTCGTTCACCGCGAGGGCGGTCACCAGCGGCACGGCGATGGTCCTGCCCCGGCACGCGTTCCTGGAGCTGGCCGAGCGTTCCGAGGAGCTCCAGGCCCATCTGCGGCGGCGGGAGACCGCCACCAGCGGGCCGCAGAACAAGTACGGCGAGGCCGCCGTCGAGGTGGCCGCCGGGCATGCGGGAGAGGCCGACCTGCCGGGCACGTTCGTCGACTACGAGCTCAGCCCGCGCGAGTACCAGCTGAGCGTCGCGCAGACGGTCCTGCGGGTGCACAGCCGGGTGGCCGACCTCTACAACGACCCGATGGACCAGGTCGAGCAGCAGCTCCGGCTGACGATCGAGGTGCTGCGCGAGCGGCAGGAGCACGAGCTGATCAACAACCGCGAGTTCGGGCTGCTGCACAACGCCGACCTCAAGCAGCGGATTCACACCCGCAGCGGGCCGCCCACCCCCGACGACCTCGACGAGCTGCTCAGCCGCCGCCGGAGCACGAGCTTCTTCCTGGCACACCCGCACGCCATCGCCGCCTTCGGCCGCGAGTGCAACGCGCGCGGGCTCTACCCGCAGGGCGTCGACGTCGGCGGTAGCGGGGTGCCCGCCTGGCGTGGCGTCCCCATCTTCTCCTGCAGCAAGATCCCCATCACCGGCACCCGCACCACGTCGATCCTGGCCCTGCGCGTCGGCGAGGACAACCAGGGCGTCATCGGCCTGCACCAGACCGGCATCCCCGACGAGTACCAGCCCAGCCTGTCGGTCCGGTTCATGGGCATCAGCGAGAAGGCGATCATCTCCTACCTGGTCAGCGCCTACTACTCCGCGGCCGTCCTGGTGCCCGACGCGCTCGGCATCCTGGAAGACGTCGAGATCGGCCACTGAGGCCGGAGTCTCCGGTCCTGACGGACGCGTTTCCCGCGGGCCTGCCCGGGCCCGGCACCTCGGCCGTTCTGGCCGCATCGCTTCTTGGAACGGCCGAGTTAGGAAGAGCAAGGATGACGACCACTGAGATGAGGACAGGCGGGCGGTCCGCGGACGAGGTGCTGACCTGGAGCCGGAACATGGTCGAGGCGACCCTGCGTCCGGCGATCGACAAGCTGTCGGCCCCGATGAGGCGCATCGCCGGTTATCACTTCGGCTGGTGGGACGAGCAGGGCCGGCCGTCCGCGACCGGTGGGGGCAAGGCGCTCCGTCCCGCGCTGGCCCTGCTGTCGGCCGAGGCCGTCGGGGGTGCCGCGGCCCTGGCGCTTCGACCGGCGGCGGCGGTCGAGCTGGTGCACGACTTCTCCCTGCTGCACGACGACGTGATGGACGGTGACCGGACCCGCCGCCACCGTCCCACGGCCTGGGCCGTCTTCGGTGTCAGCCCGGCCATCCTGGCCGGTGACGCGCTGCTGACGCTGGCCTTCGACGTGCTCGCGACCGGCGGGCACGCGATCACCGCCGAGGCGACCCGGGTCTTCGGCACCGCGGTTCAGGAACTGCTTGAGGGCCAGAGCGCGGACGTCGCCTTCGAGGAACGTCACGACGTCGGGCCGGCCGAGTGCCTGGGCATGGCGGCCGGCAAGACCGGTGCCCTGCTGGGGTGCGCCTGCGGGCTCGGCGCCCTGTTCGGGGGTGGCGGCCCAGAGCAGGTCGAGCACCTCACCGCCTTCGGCAGGGACCTGGGGCTGGCGTTCCAGCTCGTCGACGACCTGCTGGGCATCTGGGGAGATCCCGAGGTGACAGGCAAGCCGGCCCACTCGGATCTGCGTAGCCGGAAGAAGTCCATCCCGGTCGTCGCCGCCCTGACCTCGGGCACCCCTGCCGGACATGAGCTGGCCGGTCTCTACCACCGGGAGCGGCCGCTCTCCGGCACCGACCTGGTCCGCGCGGCCGAGCTCGTCGAGACCGCGGGTGGGCGGGCCTGGACCCAGCTGGAGGCCGATGAGCTGCTCGCGCGGGCACTGCGTCACCTGGGGTCCGCGGGCGCGCTGCCCCGGCCCGCCGCCGAGCTGGCCGAACTCGCCCGTCTCGTCACCCGCCGCGACCGCTGATCGGAGCCGTCACGTGACCGTGCCGGAGCCGTGCCACGGTTCCGGCACGGTCGTGGCCGCCGGTCGGCGCCGCTACCGGGCGGCTTCCCTCCGGTCGTCGTGCCCGCTCACCTGCTCAGGAGGTGGGGGGATCAACCGGTGACACCACTCACAGGCCACGGGCCGGGCCGGCACCGTCAGGAGACGACGGCGGAGGCCCGGGTCGCCCCGGGCCTCCGCGTCGACTGCCGTCAGCTGGGACTACCGGCGGTAGTAGTGGCTGTACACGCGTACCCGGTCGGACCGGCTCCTGCTCTCGGAGAGGTCGTCGGTCCCGTCGAAGATCGCGCGGTACTCACCGCTCTTGGTGGCGCGGGCCTTGGCGCGGAACGTGCCCTTCCAGCCGGTGTCGGCGGAGGTCACGAACTTCCAGGCGCTGGAGCCGCGCTTGCGGAAGTAGATCTCCACCTCCTCGCCCCGAACGTCCTTCCAGCGGTGGTCGTTGACCTGGAGGCGGCCGGTGAAGTAGACCCAGCGCCCCTTGCGGACGGACTCGGGACTGGCGGAGAACCGGTAGACGCGGGTCTCGGCCTTCTCCTTCTTCTCGTGCTTGACGGAGAAGTTGACCTCGTCGGTGACCTTCTTGCCGTCCTTGTCGTACGCGTCGGCGATGGCGACCCAGCGGCCCTCGAAGTCGGAGGCGTCGAAGCTGGTCGTGAAACGCCACAGGTCGCCCTGGTGGAAGATCCGGGGCTCGCGCGTGTCCTGGGTGCGCAGCTGGTCGGAGACCGGCTTGAGGCGCAGTTCGACGCGCTCGGCCTCGGTGGTGCGGACCTCGATGGTGACCCTCGTGTCGTCGTCACCCTGCACGACGACCGGATTGGGGTTGACGCTGTCGATGCGCACACTGAGGGCGGCTCGCTCCGCGGAGGCCGTTCCGGCGGACATGAGCAGCGAGCCGCTCACGGCTGCGGACAGCAGGCCGATGGCGATTCGTTTCATCAAGATTATTTCCTTTTCTCCCCGTTGGCGTAGGCGGTCGGGAGTGACCGTCTCCTCCCCATAAGACGGCTCAGAAGTAAGTGATGTTGCCCAAAGTCCCAAAAAAAGTAGCTTTAAGTCTCCGTAAGGTAATGTTTCTCGGCGGGAATGGGCAGGTCAATGGCCGGTCGCCGCCATCAGAAAAGTTTTTTCCACAAAAAGAGATATGTCCGATTTGCCGGGAATAAGGGCTGGGGTGGCGTGCGGTGCCCACTCGGGGTGGCCTGACGCTAGATCGGACATATCGGACATGACGTCGCGGCCGCCGAGGGCGGATAACGTTTACGCATGAGTGCCACCATCGTCGCCAAGGATCTGGCCGCCGGACACGGCGACCGAGCGCTTTTCACCGGGCTCGACCTGGTGGTCGCCCCGGGCGACGTCGTCGGCCTGGTCGGGGTGAACGGCGCGGGGAAGTCCACCCTGATGCGGATCCTCGCCGGGCTGCTGCCTCCCGAGCACGGCTCCGTGCGGCTCAGCCCGCCCTCGGCGTCGGTCGGCTACCTGCCGCAGGAGCGCGAGCGCCGGGCGGACGAGACGGTCGCGGGCTTCCTGGCCCGCCGCACCGGGGTGGCCGCCGCGCAGCGCGCACTGGACACCGCGACCCAGGGGCTGGTCGAGGGCCGTCCGGGTGCCGACGACGAGTACGCCGCGGGTCTGGAGCGCTGGCTGGCCCTGGGCGGTGCCGACCTGGAGGACCGCGCGGGGGAGGTGGTCGCCGAACTCGGCCTCGCTGTGGAGCTCGACCGGCCGATGACGGCGCTCTCCGGGGGGCAGGCGGCGCGGGCGGGCATGGCCTCCCTGCTGCTCAGCCGCTACGACGTCTTCCTGCTGGACGAGCCCACCAACGATCTCGACCTGGAGGGGCTGGAGCGGCTCGAACGCTTCGTCACCGGTCTGCGCGCCGGGACCGTCCTGGTCAGCCACGACCGCGAGTTCCTGGCCAGGACCGTGAACCGGGTCGTCGAGCTCGATCTCGTCCAGCGGTTGATCCGTCTGCACGGCGGCGGCTACGAGGCGTACCTCGCCGAGCGTGAGGTCGCCCGCCGGCACGCTCGCGACGAGTACGAGGAGTACGCCGGTACCGTCGCGGCCCTCAAGCAACGCGCCGGGATCCAGCGTGCCTGGATGGAGAAGGGTGTCAGGAACGCGCGGCGCAAGGCGACGGACAATGACAAGATCGGCCGTAACCTCCGTGCCGAGACGACCGAGAAGCAGGCCGCGAAGGCCCGCCAGACCGAGCGGATGATCGAGCGGCTGGAGGAGGTCGAGGAGCCCCGCAAGGAGTGGGAGCTCCGGATGGAGATCGCGGTCGCCCCCCGCTCCGGAGCCGTCGTCGCGACGCTGCGCGAGGCCGTGGTCCGGCGTGGCGCGTTCGCTCTCGGCCCGGTGAACCTGCAGATCGGCTGGGCCGACCGGGTGGCGGTCACCGGTGCCAACGGCTCGGGCAAGTCCACGCTGCTCGCCGCGCTCCTGGGCCGGATCCCGCTTCAGGAGGGAGGTGCCTCACTCGGTCCCGGCGTGGTCGTCGGCGAGGTGGACCAGGCGCGCGGGCTGTTCCTCGGTGACGAGCCCCTGGTGGACGCCTTCGGGGCCGCCGTGCCCGACATGACCCCCGCCGACGTCCGTACGCTGCTGGCCAAGTTCGGACTGCGCGCCGCGCATGTGCCGCGCCCGGCCGTCACCCTGTCGCCGGGGGAGCGGACCAGGGCGGCGCTGGCGCTGCTCCAGGCGCGCGGGGTGAACCTGCTCGTGCTCGACGAGCCGACCAACCACCTGGATCTGGCCGCGATCGAACAGCTGGAGTCCGCGCTCGCCTCCTATCCCGGTACGCTGCTGCTGGTCACCCACGACCGCCGGATGCTGGACGCGGTGCACACCACCCGGCGCATCCACGTCGACGCCGGTCGGATCATCGAGAGCTGAACGGGACGGCTACCGGCACCTTGACTCTTGACGTAACTTTCGCAAGTTTACGCAAGTAATTGCTTCCCTTGCCTTATAGTTTCATCATGACGCGACGGCTTGCAGAAGTGGCCAAGAAGGTCGGGATGAGCGAGGCGACGGTCAGCCGCGTGCTCAACGGGAAGCCCGGGGTGTCCGAGGCGACCCGCGAGGCCGTTCTCACCGCGCTCGACGTGCTCGGCTACGAGCGGCCGACCCAGCTGCGGGGTGACCGGGCGAGGCTGGTCGGGCTCGTCCTCCCCGAGCTGCAGAATCCCATCTTCCCCGCTTTCGCCGAGGTGGTCGGCGGGGCGCTGGCCCAGCAGGGGTTCACCTCCGTGTTGTGCACCCGCACGCTGGGCGGCGTCTCCGAGGCGGAGTACGTCGACCTGCTGCTCCAGCAGCAGGTGTCGGGTGTGGTGTTCGCCGGAGGTCTGTTCGCCCAGGCGGACGCCTCGCACGAGCACTACGAGCTGCTGCGGGAGCGGCGCCTGCCGACCGTGCTGGTGAACGCCGCGGTCGCGCATCTCGCCTTCCCGCAGGTTTCCTGTGACGACGTGGCCGCCGCCGAGATGGCGCTGGGCCATCTGCGGTCGCTGGGCCACGAGCGGATCGGCATGGTGCTCGGCCCCCCCGATCACGTGCCCTCGCGGCGCAAGCTGGACGCGGCGGGGCTCGATCCGGAGTTCGTGGAGCACACCATGTTCTCCCTGGAAGGCGGGCACGCGGCGACCGCGCGGCTGATCCGCAAGGGCGTGACCGGCGTCATCTGCGCCAGCGACGTGATGGCCCTGGGGGCGATCAGGGCGGCCCGCAGGGCGGGGCTCTCCGTGCCCGGAGACGTCTCGGTGATCGGCTATGACGACTCCGCGCTGATGAACTGCACGGACCCGCCGCTGACGACGCTGCGCCAGCCGATCGACGCGATGGGGCGCGCGGTCGTCGACCTTCTCGCGGCCCAGATCGACAAGGCGCTGGTCCCGGCCGACGAGCTGCTGTTCGAGCCCGAACTGGTGGTCAGGGCCTCGACCGGCCCGGTGAAACGCTGAGGGAACTCGCTGTTTCCACAGTCGTTTGTCGCTGACTTCCTTATTTGCGTTAGAGCATTGCGGAAACATGCTTTAAAACAGGGGTTTAATGTTCAAGAATTCCTGAAATTTGCAGCTCAGGTGTTGGCCTCCACTGCCGGTCAGCCCATCGATGGGCGATGTGCTCACTTTGGGACATCGTGGGGCTTGTCCGGCACTTTGGTGGTTACTGAGCCATCTACGGGCCGCCCTTTTACCGTTTTGGTCGCGCTGCGTAGTTGCTGATCTCTTAAGGTGATCGCAGCGGGTGTGGAAGATCCATTACTTGCTCATCCCCCCGAAGACTCCGTCATTCGGAAGGAAGAGACCTTGCGTAAGAGATTCACCGCACTCACCTCGGCGGGGGCGGGCGCCTTGCTGTTCATCCTGGCGGCGCCGGCGGTGGCGGCACCCAGCGCCGACACCATCGTCACGTTCACCGTGACGGCGGGAAGCCTGGACATCACCGCGCCGGCCGGTCCGACCAACATCGGCTCCACCGCTCCCGCCGGCACGGTCACCGGGCAGATCGGCCCGGTGTCGGTCTCCGACACCCGCGGCGGGGCCACCTCGCTCTGGACCGCGTCGGTGTTCGCGACGGACTTCACCGTCGACGACCTGACCGTTCCCTTCGCCGCGGTGCAGTACTGGTCCGGCCCGGCGACCGCCACCACCGGCGGCGGTACCTTCACCCCCGGCCAGCTCACGGCAGGCGACGCCGTCACTCTGACCGGTACGACGGAGACCGCCGTGACGGCCTTCGGCCACACGGGGGGTACCGGCGGTAGCACGGCCACCTGGAACCCCACGTTGATCGTCAACGTCCCCATCACGGCCGAGCTGGGCGCCTACAGCGGGACGGTGACACATCAGGTGGCGTAACCGGCTCGCTGGAGCGTTCATACCGACGCTGCTGGCCGCGCTGTTCTCCGGCGCGGCCGGCGCGAGCCCGGTCACCACCGACCCCCGGGGCACGATCGGCATCCGCCTCCTTGAGGCGCCGGTCAGCCACCGCAACGACCCGCGCGCGCTCTCCTACATCGTCGACCATCTCCGTCCGGGCACCACCATCCAGCGAAAACTGGAGGTTTCCAACACCTCCAAGAGGACCCAGCACATCCGCCTGTATCCGGCCAGTGCCGACATCGTGCGGAACACTTTCAGCGCGCCGCCGGGACAGGTCCAGAACGAGCTGGCGAGCTGGATATCACTCGACCGCCCCTCGATCGACGTGGCACCGGGCGGCAAGGAGGTCGCGCAGGTAAAGATCACAGTGCCGCCCGCCGCCTCGCGCGGCGAGCGGTACGGCGTCGTCTGGGCGGAGAGCGTGGCCGAACCCGACGTCACCAACCCCGTGCGCGTCATCAATCGTGTCGGGATCCGCGTCTACCTCGACGTCGGGAACGGTGGCGACCCGCCTTCGGACTTCCGGGTCGAGAATCTGACCCCCAAGCGCGGCACGGACGGCAGCCCGCAGGTGGCGGTACTGGTCCGTAACACCGGTGAGCGGACGCTGGACATGAGCGGGACGCTGTCGCTGTCGGAGGGACCGAGTGGCCTGCAGACCGGCCCCTTCCCCGCCGACCTGGGAGTCACGCTGCTTCCGGGGGCCGCCGCTCCGGTGATCGTGACCCTGGACCCGCAGGTGCCCGCAGGGCCCTGGAAGGCGAAGCTGACCCTGATGAGCGGCATGGTGAAACGGGCGGTCACCGCCACCATCACCTTCCCCTCGACGGGCACGGGCCCGCCTGTCAGGCCCGACCAGGACTACCTGCCCATGGTGGGGCTGATCGCGGGACTGGTCGTGCTGCCCGCGACGGCACTCGGATTCATGGTGCGCCGCAGGCGCCGGACCGCCTCCCCGGTGAGCTGACGCTCTCACCGGGGAGGGCGGCTCCGGCCGTCGGTCACTTCGAGACGTAGAGGACCTTCCAGGTGCCCTCGTACAGGCAGTTCAGCGAGGGCTTGGAAGCCTTGGCCTCCGAACAGACCTTCAGTTCGACCTGGTAGAGGTCGCGCTGGGTGAACGCGAACGACTTCGGAGTGCGGTACGAGCAGTCGACGACACTGTGGTGCTTGAACGGCAGGTTCCCGTCCGCGGTCCGGTAGGTGAGGCGGAAGACCGCCCAGCCGCAGGAGGGCCCCTTGGTCAGGTCGTAGACCTTGCCGGAGATCCGGCCCGTCGCGGCGGCCGGGATGTCGGCGTGGTCCTCGCCGGTGACCGTCAGTGAGCCGTGTGTCTTGGCCTTCCGGCCGGGAGCGTACCGGACGCCCCATTGGATGGTGCCCTGGGTGGCGCTCTGCGCGGCCGTCGTGTCCTCGGTGGGGCCGGTCGCGGCCTGGGCGGCCACCGGGGTGATCGATATGAGAGCGGCGGCGAGGGCGAGTGCTGTCAGGGAACGGGTGATCGTCATGGGAGGGGTTCCTTTCCGGCTGCGATGCCCACAGTCTGAGATGGGCTGCTTTCAACCGGGTTGACCACCATCTGCAAACGAGTATCAGCCCCCTATCAGGGGGAAGGGGAACAGGCAGGAGGTAGGCACATGGAAGCGCTGGGAATCGACATCGGCGGGTCGGGAATCAAGGGTGCGCCGGTGGACGTCGCCGCGGGGCGGCTGACGCGAGAGCGGTTGCGCATTCCCACACCGAAGCCCGCCAAGCCCAGAGCGGTGGCCGAAGTGGTGGTGCGGATCGTCCGGCACTTCGACTGGGACGGGCCGGTGGGCGTGACCTTTCCTGGAGTCGTGGTCGACGGGGTCGCCGGCTCGGCCGCCAACGTGGACAAGGACTGGATCGGCACGAACGTGCGAGAGCTGTTCTCCGCGGAGACCGGCCTGCCGACAACGGTGCTCAACGACGCCGACGCGGCAGGCCTGGCCGAGGTGGGAGCAGGGGCGGCCAAGGGCAGATCGGGGGTGGTCATGCTGCTGACCTTCGGCACCGGGATCGGCAGTGCCCTGCTCATGGACGGTCGTCTGGTGCCCAACACCGAGCTCGGCCACCTGGAGATCAGGGGCAAGGAGGCGGAGAAGCATGCCTCCGCCCACGCGCGGGAGGCACACGACCTCGGCTGGGACGAGTGGGCCGACCGGGTGACCGAGTATCTCGAACACCTTGAGGTGCTTTTCTCTCCCTCGCTGTTCGTCATCGGCGGAGGGGTCAGCAAGAAGGCCGACAGGTTCCTGCCCCGGATCAAGATACGCACCCCGATCGTCCCCGCGGCTCTCCAGAACGAGGCGGGCATCGTGGGCGCGGCCATGGCGGCCTTGCGAAAGCAGCAGAACCGGCCCGCCTAGCCGGCCGCGGTGACGCCGCTGTCAGAACGCGAGCGCCGGTGGGCCGGGTGCCCGTCGGTGAACGCCGGTGAGGCGGATGAGGTCTCTGCGGGGTTGGGCGGGCCTCGGTCCGCTGAGCGCCGCTGCCGCCGACGCCTGCTGAGCGGGGCTGATCACGCTGTTTCGGCGCTGAGGGTCTGTGCCACGGGCCGCCGGGCCGCCAGGCGTGCGGGCAGGGCGGTGAGTGCCGCCGTCGCCAGGAGAATCGCGAGTGCGGCGCCGAGCAGCCAGGAGGAGGGGGGTTCCGCCGAATTCCTGGCGGCGAAGAGCGAGAGCAGGCCGATGCCCAGAGGGAGGCCGATGATGGCGCCGGGCAGGCTGGGCAGGAGCTGGGCGGTGGACAGTCCCGCGGCGATCTGTCCGGGGGTGGCGCCGAGCGTACGTGCGATGGCCATGTTCGCCCGGGCCTCCATGGCAGTGGTCCAGGTGAGCGTGATGGTGTTCACGACGGCGAGTGCGATCAGCAGGATGGTGACGGCGAGCATCAGCCGGCGGTCGTGCTCGCCCCGCAGGTTGGGCAGGGCGGAGGAGCCATCCAGGCCGTAGCCCCTCTCCGGCTGGGCGTGGAGGGTCAGCAGGGCGACGATCGCGATCACTGTGGTGGCGGTGGAGCACGCCTGCAGCACGGCGCGGCCCGGTCGGCGGGCGGTCAGCCGCAGCCCGAGCAGCAGCGGCGTGGGCAGCAGCGCGGACAGCGCGGTGAGCCAGGGGCGGTGACGGGGCTGGTGCGCGGTGGCGGACAGCGCCGTGACGGTCGCCGTACGCATGGCCCGCAGCGTGGGACGCAACGTGGACAGCACCGCCACCGCCACGGCGAGGACGGTCGCCGTGGCAACGGTGGCGCCGCCGGGCCCGACCGCGTCGCCGATCCGGCTGGCGGTGGGGCTGGCGATGGCGGGCACGGTCAGGCGGGCGATCACCAGCCCCAGCGCGTCGCCGACCAGCGCCAGCGCCAGGTACTCGGTGAGCAGGACGGTGGCGATCAGACCCGGGGCGGCGCCGACGGCCTTGAGCAGCCCGGCCCGGCGCGTCTGCTGGACGGCGCGTCCCGCGGCCAGCGCCGCCACTCCGGTGATGGCCAGGAAGCTGAGCAGCCAGCTACCGACGATCAGGATCGGCTGGCTGTCCCTGAGGATGACCATGTCCTGTTCGGCGGTGAACTGCCAGGAGTGGAAGTTGGTCCTGATGGTGGAGTCGCGGTGGGCGTCGCGGAAGTCCTCGGTGGCGGCGGGGTCGCTCAGCTTGAGGTCCAGGGCCATGGTCACCGGGAGATCTTGGGACGACGCCAGGGCCCGGGCATCTGATCGGGTCATCCAGGCCAGGCCGGTGTAGTCGCTGGGGCCGCCGTACGGGCCGATCTGCGCCGCCCAGGGGTAGATGGAGGTGGCCGCGGCGACGGCGATTCCGACGACGGGGTACGACCGGCCGGCGATGGTGACGTGGTCGCCGACGCCGACGCCCAGCGCGGTGGCGAAGCCGCGTTCGAGGACCGTGCCGCCGGAGCGTACCCACTGACCCGAGGTCACCAGCGGCCGGTTGACCGTGCCGGGCGTCTCGGCGAAGCCGTGCACCACCACTGGGGACGACGTGGAATCGCGCGTGGTGAGGTCGGCGTAGACGATGCGATAGGGGCCATGGTGGGCGATCACTTCGGGAGCGTTCGTCAGCGAGGCCAGGGCCGAGGTCACGGCGGGGCCCGTGTCGCCGGAGAGTGCCACCACGTCCGGCCCGGCGGTGGCCGCGCGGGTCTGTTCGTACAGCGCGTCGCTCACGCCGCGCAGGGACAGGCCCAGGGCCATCGTGGCGGTGGCCACGGTCACCGCGAGCAGGAGCATCACGGCCTGGACCTTGTGCCGCCGCATGTCAGCCAGCACCAGACGCACGACGAGCACGATGAAGCCCATGACGTTCAGCCCTCCAGCCTGATCAGGCCGCCGAGCCATCCGGTGCCGGTGCCGGTGCCGGCCAGCCGGGTGTCGTCGACGAACATCCCGTCACGCATCGAGATCAGCCGGTCCGCGGTGGATGCGACCCGTTCGTCGTGCGTGACGATCACGAGGGTCTGCCCCGCGGCACGCAGATCTTCGAAGATCCTCAGCACATCGAGGGTCGCCGCGGTGTCGAGGTTGCCGGTCGGCTCGTCGGCCAGGACGACCAGCGGGTCGTTGGCCAGCGCACGGGCGATGGCGACCCGCTGACGCTGCCCACCGGACAGCTGCGACGGCAGATGCCGGGCACGGTCGGCGAGCCCGACCCGTTCCAGCAGCAGGCTCGCGCGGCGCCTGGCCTGGCGGTGCGAGCGCCCGGCCAGCAGCACGGGCAGCTCCACGTTCTCGGCCGCCGACAGCTCCTCCACCAGATGGAAGGCCTGGAAGACGAACCCCACCGACCGGCGCCGCATGCGCGCCATAGCCCGCTCGCTCAGCGTGTCGACGCGCTGTCCGGCCAGCCACACCTCTCCATCGGTAGGCCGCTCCAGACCACCCAGCAGGTGCAGCAGAGTGGATTTCCCGCAGCCGCTGGGCCCCATCACCGCCAGCATCTGTCCCTGCGGCACCTCCAGGTCGACCTCGTCCACCGCGCGGACCCGGCTCTGCCCCTGACCGTGCGTCTTCATCAGGCCGCAGGCCCGGACCGCGGCACTTGACACGTTCATCCACCCTCGACTTCGTCATCGACCTCGGACCAGGACCGCTCACAGGCATCCAGCCAGCGCAGGTCCGCCTGCAACCGCAGCACGACCCCTTCCAGCAGCAGGCCGGCGCCCGACCCCGCCGGCTCGGCCAGCGCCGCCTGCTGCGCCTCACGCAAGCGGCGCAGCAACTCACGGCGCTGCGCCGCCACCAGCTCCACCGGGTCGGCCAGCCGGGCCGCGGCGGCAGCGGCGAGCTTGAGATGAAACTCCGCCAGGTCCGGTTTCGGCCAGCCCACCTCGGTCAGCCAGGCGGCCACCCGCTGCTGCCCGGCCGGCGTCAGCGCATAGACCTTGCGCTCCGGCCGCTCGGGCAGGCCGTCCGCCCGCTCACCGGCGACCAGCCCCGCTCGCTCCAACCGGGCCAACGTCACATAGATCTGACCGCGGTTCATGGACTCGCCCAGCGGGCCAAGACTCCGCCGCAGCCGAGCGTGCAGGTGGTACCCGTGCGACGGCTCCTTGGCGAGCATCGCCAGCACTGCGTCCTGCATGTCACCCCCTAACGGTTGGCCAATAGATAGCGGTTACCCATTCGAGGTGTCAAAACGGGACACCCGGCGATCTCCTGGACCGGCTCGCCGTCAGCTGAGGGATGGATGGAAAGGCTGAGGTGATGGGGCGGGCCGGTGGACCCGTCCCGGCGAGGATTCATACTCAACCGGTGAAGCGCCGGTCAGACCGGTGCGGCCCGGTTCGAGGCCGGCCGCTCAGCGCTTGTCGCGGTGCTGGTCGAGTACTTGAGGACACCGCGGTCGTACACGGGACCTGCGGAGCGCCCGGTGCCGGGAAAGTGGCACGCCGGGTTTCGGTGGCTCACGCCGCCGTCGAACGTCAGGTGGCGAGGAGGCCGTGGGCTTCCGCGAGGAGTTCGAAGGAGCGCAGCCAGGCCTTCCGGTCCGGGGAGGCCGAGACGGTGATCAGCTCGTCGGCCTGGAAGTTCTCGGCGAAGCGGTCGAGGTAGTCTGTCACCTCGGCCGGGGTCCCGATGGCGGAGTAGGTGGCCATCTGGAGGATCTGCTGCCCCGCGGGGGAGGCGAGGATGCCGTCCGCCTCCTCCGGCGTGAACTTCCGGCCCCGGCCGAGCAGCAGGCTGACCCGGCTGCGCTTCATGGCCAGGAACTGCTCCTGCGCCTCGGCCGTGGTGTCGGCCGCGAGGACGTTGACGCCGGCGATGACGTACGGGCGATCCAGCTGCCGGGACGGCTTGAACTCGCGCCGGTAGAGCGAGACGGCGTCCTGGAGCGCGTTCGGCGCGAAGTGGGAGGCGAAGGCGTACGGCAGCCCGAGTGCGGCGGCGAGCCTGGCTCCGAACAGGGAGGAGCCGAGGATGTACAGCGGCACGTCGGTGCCCTTGCCCGGCGTCGCGTCGACGCCCGGGATCCGGGACTCGCCGGTCAGGTATCCCTGCAGTTCCAAGACGTCCTGCGGGAAGTCGTCCGCGGCCATCGGGCCGCGGCGCAGGGCTCGTGCGGTCTGCTGGTCACTGCCCGGAGCCCGGCCGAGACCCAGGTCGATGCGCCCCGGATGCAGCGTTTCGAGGGTTCCGTACTGCTCGGCGATGGTCAGCGGGGAGTGGTTGGGGAGCATGACGCCGCCGGCTCCGAGGCGGATCGTCCGGGTGTGCGCGGCCACGTGGGCGATGAGGACGCTGGTCGCCGAGGAGGCGATGGTGGGCATGTTGTGGTGCTCCGCGTACCAGATCCGCCGGTAGCCCCACTCCTCCGCGCGCTGGGCCAGGGTCACGCTGGCCCGCAGGCTGTCGGCGGCCGTCTCTCCCTCGCCGATGTGCGCCAGATCAAGGATGGAGAGCGGAAGAGCCATGGAGAGCAAGCCTTTCATCGCGGGGAGGGAGGAGCGTGCACCCCTTCGAGTTCTGTGCAACGGCTCCGGTGCTGCGGTTATTTCAGCGCCGCTCGCCGGGACGGCACCGGAATCCACCGTGGTGGGGGTGAACGGCCCTCAGCTCACCACCCCCTTCAGCCTGGCCTTGACCTTCCCCGCATGCGGCGTGTCCTCCGCGAACGGCTTCCAGGTCCGTGTTGCGGTGCCGGTACTCGGGAACGCGCTTTCCGGAGGCGATCTGGAGGCGAGATCCGCGGCGCCTCGGAGTTCGTCCACAGGTGGCCGGTACGCACCATTTTGGACCGGTCGCGGACAGGGCTCTGAAACTTTCATCGGGTTCGAAACCCGTTCGGTGAGGTCAGGGGCCAGGACGGTCCTAATTCAGGGGCTCCGACGTGCAACAAGCTGTACACACGGGTGAAACATCCGGACTATGGGAGCGCTCCCACCATCGTCCTGGAGATGATCACGCATGAGAGTCAATTCGCGTCGCCACGCCTGGCGTAATCGGGCGGCGACCACGGCGGCACTGCTGGTGGCCGCCGCCGGCCTTGCCACCGGGCAAGCCGCCACCGCGCACGCCGCAGTCGCCTGCGACGTCGCCTACACGACCAACGACTGGCAGGGCGGCTTCACCGCAAGCGTGACCGTCAAGAACCTGGGTGACCCGCTGACCGGCTGGACCCTCGGGTTCAGCTTCCCGACGACCACCCAGCAGCTCACCCAGGGCTGGAGCGCCACCTGGGCGCAGAGCGGCCAGGCCGTCACCGCCAAGAACCTGGACTGGAACGGCAACCTGGCCACCGGCGCCTCGACCAGCATCGGCTTCAACGGCAACTGGTCCGGTACCAACCCCAAGCCGACCTCCTTCACGATCAACGGCGTGGCCTGCGGCGGGACCACCCCCGGCAACCAGCCGCCCACGGTCAGCCTGACCAGCCCCGCCTCGGGCGCCTCCTACCAGGCCGGCGCCGCCGTGCCGCTCACGGCGACCGCGAGCGACGACGGCGCGGTCAGCAAGGTCGAGTTCTACGTCGACGGCACGCTGGTCAACACCGACACCACCGCCCCCTACTCCTACTCCGCCACGGGTCTGGCGGCCGGCTCCCACACCGCCAAGGCCAAGGCGTACGACAACGCCACCCCGGCGCTCTCCACCGAGACCGCCGCGGTCCCCTTCACCGTGGCCGGCACCTCGACCCCGTCGATCGTCGCCTCCCCGACCTCCGTCAGCGTCCCCGAGGGGGGCTCCGCGACCGTCGGCTTCCGGCTCAGCCAGGCGCCGACCGGCAACGTCACGGTCAACCTGAGCAAGACCGGTGACAGTGACATCACCATCGCGCCCTCCACGCTGACCTTCACCACCGCCAACTGGAACGCGGCGCAGAACGTGACGGTCTCGGCGGCCCAGGACGCCGACCAGACCAACGGCACCGCCACCATCACGGCCGCCGCCAGTGGCTACACCAGCGCCACGGTCACCGCCACCGAGGCCGACGACGACGGCAACCCGCCGGTCGGCCACGTCGACAACCCGTACACCGACGCCACCGGTTACGTGAACCCGGACTGGTCGGCCAAGGCCGCCGCCGAGCCGGGCGGCAACGCGGTCGCCAAGATCTCCACCGGTGTGTGGCTGGACCGCATCGCCGCCATCGCCGGCTCCTCCTCGGCCATGGGCCTCCGTGCCCACCTGGACGAGGCGCTCCGCCAGGACGCGGCCAACGGCAGCAAGCCGCTGACGATCCAGTTCGTCATCTACAACCTGCCCAACCGCGACTGCTCGGCGCTGGCCTCCAACGGTGAGCTGCTCATCTCCCAGAACGGCCTGAACCGCTACAAGACCGAGTACATCGACCCGATCGCCGCGATCATGGCCGAGCCCAAGTACGCGGCCCTGCGGATCGTGTCGATCATCGAGATCGACTCGCTGCCCAACCTGGTCACCAACCTCAACCTGGCCAAGTGCCAGGAGGCCAAGGACAGTGGCGCCTACGTCAACGGCGTCCGTTACGCCCTGGACAAGCTGCACGCGATCAACAACGTCTACACCTACATCGACGCCGGTCACCATGGCTGGCTCGGCTGGGACACCAACTTCGGCCCGTCCGCCGACCTGTTCGCGACCACCGTCGCCGGCACCGTCAAGGGCTTCGACAGCGTGGACGGCTTCATCACCAACACCGCCAACTACTCGGCGCTGAAGGAGCCCCACTTCAACATCGGCACCACGGTCAACGGCCAGACCGTCCGCCAGTCCACCTGGGTCGACTGGAACTTCTACGTCGACGAGCTGTCCTTCGCCCAGGCCTTCCGGAACACGCTGATCCAGAAGGGCTTCAAGTCGAACATCGGCATGCTGATCGACACCTCCCGCAACGGCTGGGGAGGCTCGGCCCGCCCGGCCGCCGCCAGCACCTCCACCGTGCTGAACACCTTCGTCAACGAGTCGAAGGTGGACCGCCGGATCCACGCCGGCAACTGGTGCAACCAGAGCGGTGCCGGTCTGGGCGAGCGCCCGCAGGCCAGCCCCGCCGCCGGTCTGGACGCCTACGTCTGGATCAAGCCCCCGGGTGAGTCCGACGGCTCCAGCAAGGAGATCCCGAACAACGAGGGCAAGGGCTTCGACCGGATGTGCGACCCGACCTACGGCGGCAACGAGCGCAACGGCAACAACATGAGCGGCGCCCTGGCCGACGCGCCGGTCTCCGGCCAATGGTTCTCCGCCCAGTTCCGCCAGCTGCTGCAGAACGCCTACCCGGCGCTCCCGTAGTCCGCTGATCCCGGGTCCCGCCCCCGCGGGACCCGACCTGCGAAGCTCCGCCGCCCCCGCCGGGGGCGGCGGAGCCGTTCTCTTTTCGGCGGGGCGGATATTGGGATGCGAGGAGGCGGCGGGTCGGGCAGCATGAACGGTTGGGGCTTCACGTGGAGGCCTTCGAAGGGCACGCGTGAGCCGTCAGGCGCGGGCCGAAAGTATCCTGGGTTTCAGTATGGGAACGCCTCCTTTGACATCTCCGCTCTCCGAACTGCACGCGCGCCTGCCCGAGCTCACGCTCCGTGACCAGCGGCGGCTACGACGCAGGCTCGACGGGGCTCGCAAGGTCAGAAACCGGGCCGCGCAGCAGAAGATCACCGTCGAGATCACCGCCGACGTCGAGCGGGCCGAGCGCCGGGTCGCCCGGCGCCGCGCCGGCGTCCCCACGGTCACCTATCCGGAGGCGTTGCCGGTCAGCCAGCGCAAGGACGACATCCTGGAGGCGATCCGCGACAACCAGGTCGTGATCGTCGCCGGTGAGACCGGCTCGGGCAAGACCACTCAGCTACCGAAGATCTGCCTGGAGCTCGGCCGGGGCGTCAGGGGGCTGATCGGGCACACCCAGCCCCGCCGCATCGCCGCCCGTACCGTGGCCGAGCGCGTCGCCGAAGAGCTCGACACCCCGCTCGGCGACGCCGTGGGCTACAAGGTGCGCTTCACCGACCAGGTGAGCGACGGCACGCTCGTCAAGGTCATGACGGACGGCATCCTGCTGGCCGAGCTGCAGAACGACCGCGACCTCGACCAGTACGACACGCTGATCGTCGACGAGGCGCACGAGCGCAGCCTCAACATCGACTTCATCCTGGGCTACCTCAAGCAACTCCTGCCGCGCCGCCCCGACCTGAAGGTGATCATCACCTCGGCGACCATCGACCCCGAGCGCTTCTCCAAGCACTTCGGCGACGCGCCGATCGTGGAGGTCTCCGGCCGGACCTATCCCGTTGAGGTGCGTTACCGGCCGATCGCCGAGGACGACGACCAGATCCAGGCGATCGGCAACGCCGTCGACGAGCTGTGCGCCGAGGGACCCGGCGACATCCTGGTCTTCCTCAGCGGCGAGCGGGAGATCCGCGACACCGCCGAGGCGCTCGCCAAGCGCAAGGACGCCGAGATCCTGCCGCTGTACGCCAGGCTGTCCGCCGCCGAGCAGCACAAGGTCTTCCAGCGGCACACCAGGCGCAGGGTCGTGCTGGCCACCAACGTGGCCGAGACCTCGCTGACCGTGCCCGGCATCAAGTACGTGGTCGACCCCGGATTCGCCCGCATCTCCCGCTACAGCCACCGCACCAAGGTCCAGCGCCTCCCCATCGAGGCGATCTCCCAGGCCTCGGCCAACCAGCGCAAGGGCCGCTGCGGCCGGGTCTCCGACGGCATCTGCATCCGGCTGTACGAGGAGGACGACTTCGTCACCCGGCCGGAGTTCACCGACCCGGAGATCCTCCGTACCAACCTCGCCTCGGTCATCCTGCAGATGACCTCGATCGGCCTGGGCGACATCGGGGCCTTCCCGTTCGTCGAGCCGCCCGACCAGCGCCAGGTCAGGGACGGCTACGACCTGCTCCAGGAGCTGGGCGCCTTCGACCAGGGGCGGCAGATGACCCCGCTCGGCCGCAAGCTGGCCGGGCTCCCCGTCGACCCGCGACTGGCCCGCATGGTGCTGGAAGCCGACCACAACGGCTGCGTCCGCGAGGTCATGGTCATCGCCTCCGCCCTGTCGATCCAGGACCCGCGCGAGCGCCCGGCCGACAAGCAGCAGGCCGCCGACGACAAGCACCGCCGGTTCGCCGACAAGGAGTCCGACTTCGTCTCGTACCTGAACCTGTGGAACTACCTGCAGGAGCAGCAGAAGGAGCTCTCCTCCAGCGCGTTCCGGCGGCTGTGCAAGGCGGAGTTCCTCAACTACCTGCGGGTCCGCGAGTGGCAGGACGTCTACGGCCAGCTACGTCAGATGTCGAAGACCCTCGGCGTCGCCCTCAACAGCACCCCCGGCGACGAGCAGAAGATCCACATCTCCCTGCTCTCCGGCCTGCTCTCCCACGTCGGCGTCAAGGACATCGACAAGAAGACCGCGGAGCCCGGCGCCCGCCGCGGCACGAACGAGCCGCGCCGGCCGATGACCGAGTACGTGGGCGCGCGCAACGCCCGGTTCGCGATCTTCCCTGGTTCCGCGCTCGCCAAGAAGCAGCCGCTCTGGGTGATGTCCGCCGAGCTGGTGGAGACCTCCCGGCTCTGGGCCCGGGTCAACGCCAGGATCGAACCCGAGTGGGTCGAGCCGCTCGCCGCGCACCTGATCAAACGCACCTACTCCGAGCCGCACTGGGAGAAGAAACAGGGCTCGGTGATGGCGTATGAGAAGGTCACCCTGTACGGGGTGCCGATCGTGGCCCAGCGCAAGGTCAACTACGGCCGCATCGACCCCGAGCTGAGCCGGGAGCTGTTCATCCGGCACGCCCTGGTCGAGGGCGACTGGGAGACCCACCACGCCTTCTTCGCCGAGAACCGCAAGCTCCTCGAAGAGGTCGAGGAACTGGAGGAGCGGGCCAGGCGCCGCGACATCCTCGTCGACGACGAGACCCTGTTCGACTTCTACGACCAGCGCGTTCCCGCCGACGTCGTCTCCGGGCGGCACTTCGACTCCTGGTGGAAGAAGGTCCGCGCCGACCAGCCCGACCTGCTCAGCTTCGAGAAGTCGATGCTGATCAGCGAGTCGGCCGGCGACGTCAGCCGGCGCGACTACCCCGACGTGTGGCGCCAGGGCGGCCTGCGCTTCCCGCTGACGTACCAGTTCGAGCCCGGCACCGACGCCGACGGCGTCACCGCGCACATCCCGCTCGCGCTGCTCAACCAGGTCAACGTCGAGGGGTTCGACTGGCAGATCCCCGGGCTGCGCGAGGAGTTGCTCACCGCGCTCATCCGCAGCCTGCCCAAGAACATCCGGCGCAACTTCGTCCCCGCCCCCAACTACGCCAAGAAGATCCTCCAGCGGGCCGAGCCCACCCAGGAGCCACTGCTCGCGGTGCTGGAGCGCGAGCTGCTCAACCTGACCGGTTTTCAGGTGACCCGCGAGGACTGGCAGCCCGGCCTGGTCCCCGACCACCTCAAGATCACCTTTCGGGTGACCGACGGTCGCAGGCAGAAGCTGGCCGAGAGCAAGGACCTGGCCGATCTCAAGCGGCGCCTCGCCCCCAAACTCCGCCAGACCCTCTCCAAGGCCGCCGACGGCCTGGAGAAATCCGGCCTGACGGGGTGGACCGTGGGCGCGCTGCCCAAGACGTTCGAGCAGCGCAGGATGAAGGCCTATCCGGCACTCGCCGACGAGGGCGCCACCGTGGCGGTACGGATGTTCGAGACTGAGGCCGAGCAGCGCCGGGCCATGTGGGAGGGCACCCGCAGGCTGCTGCTGCTCAACACCCCGTCCCCGGCCAAATGGGTGCTCGGCCGCCTCGGCAACCAGTCCAAGCTCGCCCTGAGCCGGAGCCCGCACGCCGGTGCCGTCGCCCTGTTCGACGACTGCATCGCCTGCGCCGCCGACCACCTGATGAACGAGTACGGCGGGCCGGTCTGGGAGGAGTCCGCCTTCACCGCCCTGCACGAGGCGGTCCGCGCCGAACTCTTCGACACCACGGCCGAGGTGGTCGCTCGCGTCGAGAGCATCCTCAAGGTCTGGCACACCGTCTCGACGCTGCTGCCCGAGTCCCGCTCGACGCCCGCGATCGAGGACATCCGCGACCAGGTGGCCAACCTGGTCTACCCGGGCTTTGTCACCGAGACCGGCTACAAGCGCCTGCCCGACCTGCTCCGCTATCTCAAGGGAGCCGAGCGGCGGCTGGAGAAGGTGCACGAGGACGCGTTCCGCGACGGGGAGCGGATGGGCAAGGTGCACGACATCGAGGACGACTATCACGAGCTGGTCGAGAAGCTCCCCCCGGCCCGCCGCTCCGACGACGACGTCCGGCAGATCCGCTGGATGATCGAGGAGCTCAGGGTCAGCTACTTCGCCCAGACCCTCGGCACCCCGTACTCGATCTCCGACAAGCGCATCCGCAAGGCGATGGAGAAACTATGAGCCGGTTCGCCCGCCGGGGCGGGGGAACGGCTGCCGGGGCTGTGCTGTCGTGCCACAGTGCTGTGCACCGCAACGCGTTCGTCTTCAGCGGGTCCCTACTGATCAAGAAGGGACTCGTCTGTGCACCCGAGCATGGACACGTCGCGTACCCAGTGCCGCGCACGGTGGACTTCCTCAGCCGCCGGCCAAGCGATTGACGAGGGGTTTCAGTCGAGGGACAGCCCTGCGGCCGGAGTCACCCGGGCGGCCCGGCGTGCCGGGAGAACAGCGGTGAGGAGTCCGGCCAGGGCGGAGATGAGGACGACGACGCCGAGTGATGGCCAGGGGACGTGCATGGTGGCGTCCCTGAGAGCCCGCTTCACAATCGTCTCGTAACCGACCCAGGCGAACCCGACGCCGATCACGGTGCCGAGCAGGGTGGCCACCACCGACAGCAGCACTGCCTCGGTCGCCAGCATCCGCCGCAGCTGCCTGCGGGTGAGCCCGAGCGCGCGCAGCATCGCGTGTTCTCGGACGCGTTCGAGTACGGAGAGCCCCAGGGTGTTCGCGATCCCGATCAGGGCGATCACGACGGCGATGCCGAGCAGGCCGAGCGCTGACCAGGTGTAGATTCCCAGCTGTTGGTCCAGCGACTCCCAGGTCCGCAACCCGTTCTCGATCGTCGCGCCAACCGGATCCGCCAGCTCGTCCAGGTCACTGCCGAGTCGAGCCGGGTCGGCGCCGGAGGAGGCGCGGATCCAGATGGCATGTGGCTCGGGGGCGTCGGTGAGCGTCGCCAGCGTCTCGGGCGCGACCACGCCCGCCCGGCCCCAGCCGGTGCCGACGGCGACCTGCAACTGGGCTCGCCGGTCGCCGACGCGCACCGTGACCCGGTCGCCGGGCCGGAGACTCAGGCTCTTGCCAAAGGCCTCGGAATCGAGTCTGATCTTCCCCGGCTCCACCCGGGCGAACGCCCCGCCGTCGCGGGCCACTTGCGCCGCGGCCGGTGCGGTGACAACCGGGATCGGTTCGTCGAGCCCGGCCACTCGGGCCACGGCGCCGTCCACTGGAACGGCCTGCTCCACACCGGGAATGTGACGTACCCGGTTGAGGAGGTCAGTGGTGACCGGCTCCTTGGGCGAGGTGAGCGCGACATCGATGGGGTGGTCCCTACCGATCTGCTCATCCAACGACGAACGCCATGTGGTCATCCCGGTGAGTACGGCGGTCGTCAGGGTGACGCCGACCAGCAGGGAGGCAGTGGTGGTGGCGGTCCGCCGCGGATTGCGCACAGCGTTCTTGGTCGCCAGCCGCCCGGCGGGGCCGAGCAGCGCGCCGGTGATCCCAACCAGGCGGGGAACGAGCACCGGCCCGAAGAGGAGTACGCCGCCGAACACCGATCCTCCGCCGGCCAGCATGAACGCCGTACTGCCCTGGACCATCGCCACCCCGAGCAGGGCCGGCCCGATGACCAGGAGGAGCGCAGCGAGCGCCAGCCGCACCAGGCCGGTGGCCATGGGTATGTCGACCGCGGCATCCGGGCGCAGCGCCGCCAGCGGGCTCACTCGGACCACACGCCGGGTCGGCAACCAGGACGCGACCATGGTGACCGCCAGTCCGACGGCGAACCCGCCCAGCAGCCAGAGCGTGGGCAGCTCGGCGGCACCCATCGGGACGGTCGGCGCGAGGGCGCTGATCAGGGCGATCAGCCCGTAGCCGAGACCGATACCGACCAGTGTCCCGGCCAGCGACGCGAGCACCCCGACGACGGCCGCCTCGCGGCGTACCGAACGCACCACCTGCCGCCGGGTCGCGCCGACGCAGCGCAGCAGTGCGAAGTCGCGGAGTCGTTGCGCGAACAGGATGGAGAACGTGTTCGCGATGACCAGGACCGAGACGAAGAGCGCGATGCCGGCGAACAACAGCAGCATCACCGACAAGCTGTTCACCCTGTTCTGGACATAGGTCAGCCGCTCCGCGGCGAACCCCTCCGGGGACTGCGCCTTCGCGCCTTCCGGGAGCTGACCTACCTCCCCGCGCACCGCCACCGCGTTCAGATGAAGGTGGTCGCGCCACTGCAGCAACTGCGGCCAGGTGACGTACATCGAGGCCTGGGCCGGGGGCGAGGGCGACTCCACGAGACCGACCACTCGTACGTCGCGCGCGGCGGCGCCCTCGCCGATCCGAACCCGGTTGCCGACCGCGATATTCTCGGCCAGGGCGAAATACACGTCCACCACCGCCTCGCCCGTGCTCGCTGGGAAGCGCCCCGAGCTGAGCTCCTGCCAGCGCCACTCCTCCAAGATGGCGATCGGCCCCACGGTCGTTTCGGAGAGCCGCCGGCCGTTCACGCGCGCCGACAGCGTTGCCCGGCCGGTCGCGGCCGCGTTCTCACCGTGTCGCTCGGTGAATGCGATCGCGGCCTTCGGGTCCAGCTCGAACGATGGCCACCCCGCCGCCGAGACCACGTGGTCGGCATTGCGGTACGGCGCCCCCAGGCCGTCCATGAGTCCGCTATATGCCCCGGACGTGAGCACGCCGACCACGACGACGAAGGCGACTGCGACGGCGACCGCGATCGCCGCTGCGACGTACCTGCGGATGTGGGTGCGCAGTGACGCGAGGAAGACGGTACGCATCAGGCGATCCGCCCGTCCTGCATGGTGACCACGTCGTCGGCGTACGCCGCCGCGTCCCGCTCGTGGGTGACCATAACGACGGTCTGGCCGAGCTCGCGCGCCGACCGGCGCAGGTGGTCCAGCACCTCCGCCGACGTGGTGCTGTCCAGGTTTCCGGTGGGCTCGTCGGCGAACAGCAGGTCCGGCTGGGTGACCAGGGCTCGGGCGATCGCGACCCGCTGCTGCTGGCCGCCGGACAGCTCCGCGGGCCGGTGGCCGAGCCTGTCGGCCACGCCGAGGACATCGGCGAGCGTGTGCACGCGCTCCCGTGCCGCGTCGTCGACCCGGCGACCGCCCAGCTCAAGCGGGAGCATGATGTTCTCTCCCGCAGTGAGCATCGGCAGCAGGTTGAACGACTGGAACACGAAGCCGACGTGTTCGCGGCGGAAGATCGTGAGCGCGTCGTCGTCGAGTGATCCGAGGTTGATACCGGCCACGGTGACGGTGCCGCCGCCGGCCTGGTCGAGTCCGGCCAGGCAGTGCATCAGCGTGGACTTGCCCGATCCGCTCGGCCCCATGATCGCGGTGAACCTGCCTCGTGGGAGGTCGAGGTCGACGCCGCGCAGGGCATGCACCTGGGCTTCGCCCCGGCCGTAGGTCTTGGTCAGGTCCCGCGCGCTGGCGGCCAGGGTTTCCTGAGTGGCTTGCCGGGTGGTGGTCGTCATGGCGTAGAGGCTTCCGGGGGACCAGGCTGGAGAGCCATGAGGATCGTCGATCGTGTAGGGCGGGCTGCTGTTCGTGCTGGCTCGCTGTAGGTCATGCCTGCAGTCAAGGCAGCGTGGTGTTGCCAGCACGTATGTGGTTTTCGATATGCCGACGATATGCGCCGGCTCGTAGCCTCGGAGCATGCGTGTGTTGATCGTTGAGGACGAACGCTTTATGGCAGAAGCCATCCGCGATGGCCTACGCCTGGAAGCGATCGCGGCAGACATCGCAGGTGACGGCGACACCGCTCTGGAGTTGCTGAGCGTCAACGCCTACGACATCGCCGTCCTCGACCGCGACATCCCCGGCCCCTCGGGCGACGAGATCGCCAAACGCGTCATCGCCTCCGGCAGCGGCATGCCCATCCTCATGCTCACCGCCGCCGACCGGCTCGACGACAAGGCCTCCGGGTTCGGGCTCGGGGCCGACGACTACCTCACCAAGCCCTTCGATCTCCAGGAACTCGTGCTCCGCCTCCGGGCACTCGACCGCAGGCGCGCGCACAACAGGCCGCCCGTACGCGAGATCGTCGGCCTGCGCCTGGACCCGTTCCGCCGCGAGGTCTACCGCGACGGCCGCTACGTCGCGCTCACCCGCAAACAGTTCGCCGTGCTCGAAGTCCTCGTCGCCGCCGAAGGCGGTGTCGTCAGCGCGGAAGAACTCCTGCAGCGGGCGTGGGACGAGAACGCCGACCCCTTCACCAACGCCGTCCGCATCACGGTCTCGGCGCTGCGCAAACGGCTCGGCGAACCGTGGCTCATCGCCACCGTGCCCGGCGTCGGCTACCGCATCGACGCAGGAGGCGAGGGTGGATAGGGCGCGTGGGATGAGCGTCCGGCTCAAGCTCACCCTCAGCTACGCCGGATTCCTCATGCTCGCGGGCGCGTTGCTGCTCGCCGCCGTGTGGGTGTTCCTCCTGCGGTACGTACCCGACGGCTGGCCCGCCCTTCTCTACGTGGCGCCCAACCGCATCCTCCTCCTGGGCGCCTTCGCCCCTGCGGCGGCCGCGGTGATGGCGTTCCTGCTGGTGTTCGGCCTGCTGGGAGGATGGATTCTCGCCGGACGCATGCTCGCCCCCCTGACCCGTATCACCGACGCCACGCGCATGGCCGTGAACGGATCGCTCTCCCACCGGATCCGGTTGCCTGGCCGCGCGGACGAGTTCCGCGAACTCGCTGACGCCTTCGACGCCATGCTCGTGCGGCTCGAAGCACACGTCGCCGAGCAACAGCGATTCGCGGCCAACGCCTCACACGAACTCCGCACCCCGCTGGCGATCTCACGGGCGCTTCTCGACGTGGCCCGCCGCGATCCCGACCGTGACATCGGCGAACTCGTCGAACGCCTTCACGCCGTCAACACCCGGGCGATCGACCTCACCGAGGCGCTCCTCATGCTCAGCCGCGCCGACCAGAGATCCTTCGCACGGGAACGCGTCGACCTGTCCCTGGTCGTGGAAGAGGCCGTCGAGACACTGCTCCC
Organism: Streptosporangium sp. NPDC001681; assembly: GCF_040298085.1. Classification (NCBI taxonomy): domain Bacteria; kingdom Bacillati; phylum Actinomycetota; class Actinomycetes; order Streptosporangiales; family Streptosporangiaceae; genus Streptosporangium; species Streptosporangium sp. NPDC001681. The sequence goes on from NZ_JBEOZN010000003.1 coordinate 106,893, forward strand.
GCTCGCAAAGAAACGCGGTGTCACCATCGAGACTTCAGGTGAGATCACCCCGGTTGAGGGGTCGCAGGCGCTCCTGCTGCAACTGGCGACGAACCTGGTGCACAACGCGATCGTGCACAACCTGCCCGTACAGGGAACCGTGTGGATCAAGACCGGCATCGGCCCCGAGGCGCTCACCGTCGAGAACACCGGCGAGAAGCTGTCCCCAGAGGTGGTCCCTGCACTTACAGAACCGTTTCAGCGCGGCACGGGAAGAATACGCAACGACCACGCAGGCGTCGGACTCGGCCTGGCAATCGTCAAGAGCATCACCCACGCGCACGACGGGTCCCTCACTATCGTCCTGCGTCCTGCGGGCGGACTCCGTATCGTCGTTCAACTGCCCACCCCACCACCACATACAGCTAAAAAGTCAGGTGCCGCATAACGTGGTCACGTACGGCCACATCACCGGATTAGTACTCCAGTGACATTTCGCGATCATGGTTGGGATCTGCGCTGGTAGTGGAAGCGTCGGGCGGTGGCTTGATGGCGTCAGCGCCAGGCGTGAGGTGCCCAGCAGATTCCGGGCAGGAGCGAGACGTGTTCATCGGCTGGTGGCTCCGTCGTGCCGTATCCCGGTGCCGACGCCTCGCTGGGTGGGGCAGGTCGAGTCGGTGTCGTTACAGGAAGATCGAGGTGTCCAGGTCGAAGTCGACGGGGGAGGGGATCCGGAGCGGCTTGCCCATCTCGGTGTGGGTCATGGTCCGGTAGCTGCCGTCCTCGGGATCGCTGAGGACGGTCACCGCGGGCGGTGAGGCGACGGGGTCGACGATCAGCATGATCGGGATGCCGCAGCCCGCGTAGATCCGGGGCTTCGTGGCACGGTCCATCTCCATGGAGCCGGGTGAGACGATCTCCGCCACCAGGATCAGGCCCGAGGAGAGGATCTCCCGATCGCCCCAGAGCGGAGCGTCCACGGGGACCAGGCAGTAATCGGGGACCAGAGTGTCACGTGGCCCCTCGATGCAGATATCGACATTTCCCGCAAAACTCTCCCAGTCGTTTTTCTCCAGGATGGGCTGCAAGGCAAAGGCGAGGCGCATGGCGATCCGGCCGTGCTTGGGAATGTCAGATGGGCTCACGATAAGGTTCCCGTCGATGATCTCGGCGCGAAGGCACAGGGTTGGGGGAAGAGACTCGAAGATCTCCCTCGGGGTGCGAGGTAGTGGACAGTCCTCAGGTGCGGCGGGCTGAGCGGGCGGCTGGGGCGCGGTGCGCGGTGCGGATCGCTGAGACGCTGTCATCACCATCGGCCTGTATCCCTTCGTGTCCGAACATGCACTCTCAGTGTTCCATGGGATGTCGTCGGTCATGAGAGAAATGTGCGGTGATCATGGATCGGCTGTGGGCTGCGGCACGGCCGGGAGTGATGCCGGTGTTCGGGCGCGTTCGTGTGAGGGGGCTCGCTCTGGAGTGGTCCCTGGGTGTCCGTTTTGTTGGGGCGGGCTACGATCGGACGGGCTTGGGAAGGGGGCGGCGTGGTCAAGGCGCTGGTGTTCGATGTGGGTGAGACGCTGATCGACGAGACGCGGATCTGGTCGCGCTGGGCCGACCGGCTCGGCGTCACCCGGTTCACCATGCTCGGCGTGCTGGGCGGCATGGCCGCGCTCGACCGGTCGTTCGAGGACGCGTTCCGGCTGCTACGGCCCGGGTTCGACGTCGAGGCCGAGCAGGAGGCGTGGAAGCGGGACGACCCCGCCGGGCTCCGGGTGAACTTCGACGCCGACGACCTCTATCCGGATGTACGGCCCGGCCTGGCCGCGTTGCGCGGGCTCGGATACGAGCTGATCATCGCGGGCAACCAGCCGCCGCAGGCATATGACGCGCTGGCCGCGATGGATCTGCCCGTCGACGCGATCCACACCTCCGACGGCTGGGGGGTGTCCAAGCCCGATCCGGGCTTCTTCGCGAAGGTCGTCGCGGTGTCGGGGCGCGAGGCCGGCGAGATCCTCTACGTGGGCGACCGGCTCGACAACGACGTCCGGCCCGCCCGTGCGGCCGGAATGTGGACCGCCCTGATCCGCCGGGGCCCGTGGGGTCACCTGCACGCCGCCCGCCCCGAGGCGGCCGAGGCCGACCACGTCATCGACGACTTCCCCGGCCTCGTCGCGGCCCTGGGAGGCAGGGCCGCCGGTTGATCGCGGACCGCTCGCGGAGTAGGGGGCGGGGTCGTGCACATCAGGCCATGTGCCTACGCGGAATCGGCTACCCGGTCGTGGATACTTCGCGGAGCCAGGCACATGGCTTCGACGGCGTCCTCGGTGAGGACACCGCGAAGGACCTCCCTAACGAGCCGGATCAGTCGGGTTCGATGTGGATGGCGCGTTCCTCGGCTGACAGGTCTCCGCTGTCGGGGCCGACGTCCCGGGCGTACTCCTCGGATGTCTCGTCCGGGCCGAGGCCCTCATCCGGCGCCACCAGGCGGTCCTCCTCGCGTGGGGGCCGCCGTTCGTGGTTCGGGGCCTCACGCCAGAGACGTTCGTCAAGCGTGTCCTGATGTCCGGGATCGTCCGGAAGGATCTCGTGGTGAAGGCCGAGGTCATCGGTCCACTCCTCGACTTCGACCGCCTGCTCGTCGCTTAGACCTTTACGGTCCGGGGGCATTTGACTCATATTGCGGCCCTACCCGTTTTACGCCCGAAAACCCACAGGTCAGAGCATGGCTCGGCGGCCGCCGAGCCATGCCGTGCCAGGCGGGTACGGTCACCCGTCGCCGAGCCAGACGAGGTCGGAGCCGAGCCGGTACGCGGCGCTCCGCGCGCTCGTCCATTCGACTTCTCCGGCACCTAGGGCTGAGGCGAGGCGGCTGAACGCGATGACGGCCCGTTGGTCACTCGTCCGACAGGTAGACGGGACGCCCTTCGCGCCGGGCGAGGCGGGCGGTGTGCAGGCGGGTGGCGGCGTTCTCCTCCAGGAGGGTGGCGGCGGTGTGCCACGGGAGGAACGCCACCTCGTCAAGCTCCTCGGCCTCCGGGCTGATCTGGCCGGGATCGCTCAGCACGCCGCCGTCGAACACGAAGTGGATCAGCGAGCGGGGGCGTTCCCCCGACGGCGGACTCCAGTGGACCACGAGGAGTTCACCCACCTCGACGGGCACGCCGAGTTCCTCGGTCACCTCGCGCCTCGCGCACGCGTGGGGCGCCTCGCCCTCTTCCACGACCCCACCGGGGAAGTCCCAGGTCGGCCGGTAATTGGGCTTGACCAGCAGCACCCGGTCCTCGGGGTCGGTGATCAGCAGGCAGGCGCAGGTGAACACGGTGGGCAGGGTGGCGTACCAGGTGACGGGGTCGAGGTAGGGCTTGCTCACCCTTCCCACGCTACCGCCGCGAGCCGCCCGTCCCGGGCAAGGCCCGCCGAGCCGTCACCGGTCGTCCGCATCCGGACAGGCGGCTCTCCCCGTGGACGGGCTCTCGCTCAGCCGAGCTTCTTGGCCAGCACCTCGAACTCCAGGTCGTCCCTGGTCGGCAGGCCGAAGCTCTCGTCGCCGTAGGGGAACGGGGCCGTCTCGCCGGTGCGGACGTAGCCCCGGCGCACGTACCAGGCCAGCAGTTCCTCGCGGACCGAGATCACCGTCATGCGCATCTCGTCCACCCCCCACTCGTCGCGGGCGAGACGCTCGGCCTCGGCGAGGACCGCCTTACCGAGGCCGCCGCCCTGCAGCGTGGGGCGTACCGCGAACATCCCGAAGTACGCGTGTCCGCCCTGGTGCTCCACCTGGCAGCAGGCGATGATCTCGCCCTCCGACTCCGCGACCAGCATGCGGCCGTCCGGGTTCTCCACCGCGGCGGTCACGCCCCGGGCATCGGTCCGCTGCCCGCCCAGCAGATGCGCCTCGCTCGTCCAACCGGCCAGGCTCGCCTCTCCCCGGTACGCGGACTCGACCAGGGAGACCAGGGTGGGGATGTCCGTGACGGTGGCGGCACGGAAGGTCGCTCGCGCGGTCCGCGAAGGGCTGTTCATGCGTGCGGGGTCCTCTTCAGCAATCGGTGGATCATGCGGATGCCGGGACATCCGGTGCCGTGAGCCAAATCTAGCGGGACGGTTCTCCCCGGCCGACCGCCGCCTCGGTGCGGAAGTCGCCGCCGTATCAGTGCAGCGTGACGAAGTCGACGCCGTACCCCCAAAGCCCGACACCGGACTGAGTGACGGCCTCTTCCGTCCAGTCGCGGCTCTCCAACTGCCGGAGCAGGCGTTCGCCGGTGGCGGGATCCGACGGGTACCGGACGTGCTCGGCGGGTGGTTTGCTTGCTCCATGGACGAGGTGAAGATCACTCAATATCTGGATAGATTGGGCGTGGCCCGGCTCGCGGAGCCGGATGCTCGGAGCCTGCGGGCCTTGCAGTTCGCGCACCTGAGGACGGTGCCGTTCGAGAACCTGAGCATCCATCTCGGCGAGCCGATCTCGCTCGACTCCGACGCGCTGTTCGACAAGATCGTCAACCGCCGTCGTGGCGGTTTCTGTTACGAGCTGAACGGGTTGTTCGCCGAGTTGCTGACCGCGCTCGGCTACCGGGTGACGCTGCTGGCCGCCCGGGTCTTCGGCGGCGGCGCGCCGGGACCGCTCTTCGACCACCTGGCACTCCGCGTTGATCTCGACGAGCCGTGGCTGGTCGACGTCGGGTTCGGCGACTTCTCCGACGAGCCGCTGCGGCTCCACGAGCGCGCGGAGCAGAAGGACGGCGGGGGCGTGTTCCGGATCGCGCCCGCCCCCGGCGACCACGGTGACCACGGTGACCTCGACATCACGCACAATGGCGACCCGGGTTACCGGCTGACCGCCCGGCCCTACGAGCTGGCGGACTTCGTCCCGACGTGCTGGTGGCAGGCGACCTCCCCGCAGTCGCACTTCACCAGGTCACCGATCTGCTCGATGCGCACGGCCCGGGGCCGGACCACGCTCAGGGACCGCAAACTGATCCACAGCGTGGACGGCGAGCGCACCGAACGCGTCCTGGACGGGACCGAACTCCTCCCCGCCTACCTCGACTCCTTCGGGATCGCCCTCGACCGGGTCCCCTCCGCTACTCCGCCGTCATAGCTGCCCTGGCCAGGTTGAACCTGGCTGAGCTTCTGCCCACGGAACGACCTGGAGTGCGGTTCTCCGCCGGGATACGGCCCGGTCAGGCCGTGGTGAGGGAGCGGTCGCGGTTGACGAGGGCGGCGTAGGGGCCGCCGGCGGCGAGGAGATCGTCGTGGCTGCCGCGTTCGACGATGCGGCCCCGGTCGAGGACCACGATCTGGTCGGCGTCGCGGATCGTCGACAGGCGGTGGGCGATCGTGATGGTGGTCCGGCCGCACGGGGATCGTCGGTCAGGCGAGTTTTTCGTGCCGTTCGACACTTCTGGTCTGTTCGGTCATGGAACTCTTTTCCGAAGTTTGCTCGAACAAGAGGTTACTGTGCTGGTCAGACCCCTCCTCGGACAGTCGACCCGCCGGGGAGCGCACCCGGTGGGGACAGGGGCGGCTCGAGCTCGAACGCGCCGCCGCCGGCCGCTCATCAACTTTCCTGACAGCGGATTGTTGATCTATCCGAAAGTGATCTATAACGTCATTTAGCGTGACTCGTCCCCCCAAGTTGCTTAAAGTACTGATCGCCGCAGTTGTGCTGATCCCTATCGGTCTCGCCTCCCTGCCCGCCTCCGCCGACCCCGCCCCGGACCCGGAGCACCCCTGGCGCCTGGAACACTGGCCCCAGACCCAGCCCTGGCAGCAGGACGCCCCCGAGGCCTCGGCCGCGCGGCGCGCCGAGCCCGTCACCCCGGCACCGATCGACCCGCAGAACTGGAAGAACCCGGACCACATGACGTGGGCCGACTACCGCAAACCCCCCGGCACCAACTGGGCCGACCCCGCGGTCAAGGGTTCCAAGCGCACCTTCCGCGGCGCGCTCGTCCTGGCCGACTATCCCAACCAGCCGTTCGTGGTCACCCAGCCCAAGGGCTCGACGGTCTTCAGGAACCCCAGCGCCGAGGCCCACGACATTCCCCGCGACCAGGTCGCCGGCTTCTACCGGGACTTCCTCAACACCCCCAACGACCTCAACCGGGGCCACACCATCCACGAGTACTGGATGGAGGACTCCGGGGGGCGTTACGGCGTGGAGCTGACCGCGTTCGGCCCCTACCAGATGCCGGGCAAGTCACACGAGTACGCCATGGAGTTCCAGGGAGGCACCGCCTGCCCGGCCGGTGACGCCTGCAACCGCAACATCAGGACCGACGCGCGGGCGGCGTGGATCGGCGACGTCGGCCAGGAGGTTCCGGCGGGCTTCGACTTCGTCTTCTACCTGAGCGCGGGACAGGACGAGTCGGCCACCTGGCAGGAGTTCGGCCCGATCAAGTTCCCCACCAAGGAGGCGGTGACCGACGACTTCGGCCCGCCCGACCCGGCCCTGCCCAACTGGGCCAGAACCCGCTACGTGGAGTGGACGTCCTGGGCCTCGGCCGCCTCCATCTGGCCCAACGCCGGGGGCGGGTCCTCCACCCAGGCGGAGAGCTCGGGGCAGGGCGTCTACGCCCACGAGCTCAGCCACATTCTCGGCATCGGCGACAACTACAACAACCCGTTCGGAGTACCGCCGCGCCGGGCGTACACCGGGATCTGGGAGATGCTCAGCCGGGGCAGCTTCAACGGCCCGGGTGGTCCGCACAGCCGCTGGCTGATCCCGCCCACCTCGGGCGGCTCCATGGGAGCCCAGCACATGCTCCGCAACAAGATCAAGCTTGAGATGGTGGACGAGAACAACGTGCTGCGCCTGTCCCGTGAGGCGCTGGCCGAGTCCGGGGTCGTCGTGGCGGAGGTGACCGCCCGGGTGATCCAGCCGGGACCGGCCGGTCTGTCCGGGGTCAACATCGCCTTCGGTGACGGCGACCGCAGCCCGGCCTGCGACGTGCGCACCGACCCGTTCTGCGACGGCGGCGGATACCACAACTACACGCTCGAGGTCGTGGACAGGATGGGCGCCGACTCCTTCACGCCCGACTCGGGTGTGCTGCTGGCCAAGACCAAGAACGCCGACCAGGCGCCCTTCGAGTGGGTGATCGACGCCAACCCGCAGGACATCGGTATGACCGACTACGTCCTGCCGGACGGCACCGCCGTGCCCATCACGATCGGCGACTACCGCCAGTTGTCGGACGCCCTGTTCCACGCGGGCACCGGCTCGGGCTCCGAGTTCGAGTACGTGGACGAGGCCAACCGGCTCCACTTCTACGTCCTGGATCTCAAGCGCGACCGCAAGGGCGTGCTCTCCTACACGGTGGCGATCCGCTCACTGGACGGCGCCGGCCCGAACAAGCGCGGGGTGAAGGTGCTCCCGTCCGTCGGCCTCCCGTCCGGCGACGGCCTTTCCACCTGCCGCTTCCCGCTGTTCAACACCGGCAGGGCCGCCCAGGCCGCCGGGCAGCACCCCGAGGATGTGAGCGCCTATCTCAAGAGTGACGTCTACCGGCTGTCGGTGAAGGTCGAGGGCCGAGGCTGGACCGCCTCGCTGCCCAACGAGCTCGCGACCGCGGGCTCGGGCAAGAGCACGCTGGTCGCCGTCAACGCCCTGCGGGCGGCAGGCGGCAGCCACGTCGCGAAGGTGACCCTGACCGCCACCTCGGAGAGCGATCCCACCAAGACCGCCAAGGCGACCTGTCAGGCGCTGGGGCGCTGAGGCCCGGACCGCGTCACCCCCGGCGGGGGTGACGCGGAAGGTGTTCGGAGCGAGAGCGCGCGGAGCGTTCCTCGTGGAGAATGGAGCTGATCGTCCGGTGGCCGGGTCACCCGGCCACCGGACGGTCATTCGCAGGGCGTGTCGTGGTCTTCCTACGAGGGGTGTGAGTGACTCCTCCGCTCTTTGAAGGGAGCGGCTTCTCGCTAAGCCGCTCGTGCAGCTTCACGAAGGGCAAGCCCTGCCCTCAGGATGTTGATCGCCGCGTTCACGTCGGCGTGCGCGCTGTGCCCGCATGCCGTACAGGCGAACTCGGCCTGGGTACGGCGGTTCTCTTTCGCGCAATGCCCGCAACGCGAGCAGGTGCGGGAGGTGTGGGCGGGGTTCACCGCGATCAGTTCTCGACCGGCGCTTTCAGCCTTGTGCGACAGGATCGTCAAGAACACCCCCCACCCCGCGTCCAGGATGCTGCGATTCAGACCCGACTTCGCCGCCGCCCCATTGGGCAGATACCCGCCCTCTCCATCGGGCTTCGGGGCGGCACGCCTGGTCATGTTCGTGACGCGCAGGTCCTCGCACACGATCACGTCGTAGTCGCCAACCAAGGTCAGTGCGGCTTTGTGCGCCCCGTCCAGACGCCTGCGGCGCACCTTGGCATGCAGTGCGGCGACGCGGGCCACGACCTTACGGCGTCGCGTCGAGCCTCGCTGCTTGCGCGCCAGGTCCCGTTGTGCCCTGGCGAGCCGGTCGGCGGAGACGGCCAGGTGACGGGGGTTGTCGAGGAGGTCTCCTTCGCTGGTGATGACCAGCGACGCCACGCCCAGGTCGATGCCCACCGCCTTGTCGGTCACGGGCAACAGCTCGGCGGGCACATCGTCACACGACAGGATCACATACCAGCGCGAGCCCTCCCGCTTGATGCCGATCGTCTTCACCGCGCCCTTGACCTGCCGGTGCCGGTGCAGCCGGACATGGCCGACGCCCTGCAGGCGGACGTAGGTGGCGCTGGGGTGTTCGGGCTGGGAGTCCCAGCGGCAGCCGTCTCCGTCCCTGGGCCACTCGACGGTGTCGAACCGGCCCCTGCCTTTGAAACGGGGAAATCCTGGGGTGCGCCCGGCCTTGACGCGGGCGAAGAACGCCGCGAACGCCTTGTCCAGGCGGCGCAGGGTGGCCTGCTGGGAGGAGAACGACCATCGGCCCTGCCCGTCGGCATCCTCTGCGCGGATGTACTTCAACTCCGCCGACTGCTCACCGTAGCGAACACTCACCCCCGCCTTGGCGTAGGCGGTGCGACGGTGCTCCAGCGCGGCGTTGTACAGGGCACGGTGATCATCCAAACAAGCGGTCAACACGATCGCCTGCCCCACGGTGGGACGCAACCGGAACTTGTAGGACCTGCGCATCACACCACCGCCCTCACTGGAACTCCTGTTCCCACCGTATCGAGTTTGGAAAAGAGGCGACGCGGAATGCGCAGATCTGGCAGCTCACCGCACGCTCGGGCCTTGGCGGCCCTACCGCTCCCGGTTCTCCTGTCGCCTAAAGACAACGATCCCCTCGGGAGAGTCTGATGGCCGGGCCGTCGAGCGTGCCTGATCGGCGTGGCTCCAGACCGCCGAGACGCCGGATCCCGCTGGCGGCGCCCGCGGTGGCGGGGATCGCCGCGGCCGTGGCCAGCGTCCTGGCGACCTCGCTGGACGTGTGGGAGCTGCCCACCGAGGCCAAGATCGGCGCCACCGCGGTCGCCGGTCTCCTGGTCGGACTGCTCACCTGGGCGACGACCGGCAAGCAGGCCGAGGAGCCGAGCACGGCCGCCACGGTGCCGTGGCGCCCGCCGGACCAGTGGCCGCCGGTCTCCGCGCACTTCACCGGCCGTACCGAGTCGCTGGCCGAGCTGCGTGAGGTCTTCGCCGCGCGCCGCCGCTCCAGGGACCACGCGGAGAACGCCTCGCCGCTGGTCGTCTCGGTGTACGGCAGGGGCGGGGTGGGCAAGTCCGTGCTCACCGCCAGGTTCGGCCACGAGATCGCCGGAAGCTTTCCCGACGGCCGCCTCTACGCGGACCTGCGCGGTGAGGTGGAGGCTCCGGTCGGTCCGGAGGAGGTGCTGATCGGCTTCCTGCGCGCGCTCGGCGTCCGGCTCACCACCGACCCCGGAGGTCTCGCCGAGCTCCGCGCGCTCTGGCTGACCTGGACCAAGGGCAGGCGCATCCTCATCTGCCTGGACAACGCCCGGGACGGCGACCAGGTCAAGGACCTGATCCCGGCCGAGCCGGGGTGCGCGGTCCTGATCACCTCCAGGCAGCCGCTGTTCCTGCTCAACACCTACGACAAGCGGCTGTCGGTGTTCAGCGAGGCGCAGGGCGTCGAGCTGCTGGCCCGGCTGGCCGGGGACGACCGGGTCGCCGCCGACCTGGAGTCGGCCCAGGAGATCGTACGGATGTGCGACCACCTGCCGCTGGCCATCAGCATCTGTGGCGGACGCCTGGCCACCCGGGAGAACTGGACGCTGCGCCGGCTCGCCGACCGGCTGCGAGACGAGCGCCGCCGCCTGGACCAGCTTGAGATCGCCCGCAGGCTGGACAAGAGCGTGCGGGCCTCCCTCCAGCTGAGCTACGACGACTGCACCGGCCTGCAGCGCCGCCTGCTGCGCCTGCTCAGCCTGCTGAGCGCTCCCGATGTGCCCGGCTGGGTGGCGGGGGAGTTGCTCGCCACCTCGGAACCCGAGGGCGCCGACCAGCTGGAGGCGCTCATCGACGCCCAGCTCGCCGAGTGCTCGGGTACCGACTTCTCCGGGACGATGCGCTACCGGCTGCACGACCTCGTCCGGATCTTCGCCCGTGAGCTGGCGTTCTCCGACGACGACGAGAGTCACCGCCGGGCCGCCATCGAGCGGGTCCTGTCCGGCTACCGCCGCCGCGCGGAGACGGCGGCCGTGGCCCGCTGGCCACAGGACTGGGGCCGCAGGGTCAGGCCCGGTGGGCCGGGAGCGGTGACGCAGGCCCAGGTCTCGGCGGCCGACTGGCTCAACGCCGAGCGGCTGACCCTGGTCGCCGTGATCGGCCAGGCCAGGAGCATGCAGATGTGGGAGCTGGCCTGGGGGCTCGGCCGGGCCTTCTGCTCGCTCTGCCACTCGTTGCGGGCCTACTGGTCCGACTGGCGGGCGGTCGCCGAGATCCTGTGCGAGGCCGCGGAGCGGATGGACGACCGGCGGGCGCTGGGCATCGCGCTGCTGGACCGGGCGGCGGTGGCGGGCGGCCAGGGCGGCCACCACAGCGCCGCGGCGGACGCCGAACGGGCTCTGGAGATCTTCACCGACCTCGGCGAGTCCTGGTGGGCGGCGCGGGCGATGCGCACGGTCGGCATGACCCTGTTTAACAACGGCAACCTGGACCGGGGACAGGGCTACCTGATCGGCGCGGTCACCGCCTTCAAGGGCGAGGAGGACCGCTGGTGGACGGCCAGGACCCGGCGTAACCTCGCGGAGCTCAGGCTTGCCCAGCGCAGGCCCGAGGAGGCGCGCGAACTGCTGGAGGAGGCCCTGGAGGTGTTCGAGCGCGACCGCAACCGCTACTCGGAGGCGCAGACGCTGCGCGCCTACGGGGAGGTGCTCGGTGTGACGGCCAGGGGATCGCACGCCGCCGGTGACAGCCGCGCCGCCGAGGAGGCATTCGCCAGGGCCGGTTTCAGCCTGGACCGGGCGGCCGAGATGTTCCGGCTCCGCGGCGAGCTGTGGGAGGAGGCCAGGTGCCTGCGCGCGGCAGGGGAGGTCGGCAACCCGGCCAACGCGCTCCGCGAGCTCACCTACGTGCGCCGGGCCACCGAGATGCTGACCGCGCTCGGTGACTCGTGGGGCGTCGCCAGGGCCGAGCTGTCGGCGGGACGCGCCCACGGGCGGCTCGGCCGCACGCGAGAGGCGCAGGAGTCGCTGCTGCGGGCGGTGCGCGACTTCGAGGAGCTGGGTGACCGCTGGTGGATGGCCAGGAGCCTGCGCCACCTGGGGGAGGCGTATCTGGAGGCGGGTGAGCGGCAGGCCGCGGTGGACGCCCTGCGCCAGGCCCAGGACATCTACCGCAGCCTCGGCAACCAGGCGGGGATGGGCCGCACCCTGGAACTCCTGCGCCGTGCGGAGGGCTGAGCGTCCCCCTTCACGCCTGGCCGAGAGCGCGGCCAGGGGCCTCAGGGGTCGGCGGTCGTCAGCAGGTGCCTGGCGGCGCCGCGGGCCTCGTCGATGCTCTTGTGGAACAACTCCCTGATCTGCCGGGCCTGCTCGGTCAGGCGTTCCAGGTCGGGAACGGCCAGCGCGTCCTCCGCCGTCTCGGCGACCAGCGCCTCGTACTGCGGGGTCCGTTCGGCGAGCACCTGAAGCTGCCGGTGGGCGAGGTAGAGGCCGTCGGCCTTGCGGACCTGCCTGGCGTACTCCTCCAGCGCGCGGATCCGCCTGGTCAGCGAGCTCTCGGCGGCCTTCAGCGCCCCGACATAGGGGGTGAACGCCTCGGCCACCTCCGGTGGGGGCGCGTCCGGTACGAGGCGGCGGTGCTCGGCCCTCAGTTTCGACAACCGCACCAGTTTCGTGGCGATCTGCCAGGTCTGTGCGGGCAGTGTCACCGCGTTGTCGATCGTGTCGAGCAGCCCTGCCCGGTTGATCCGGGAGTCGAGCACCGTCTTGGTGGCGTCCTGCGCGCGGCGGAGCAGGTCGCCGCAGTCGGCGTCGAGGTCCTCGGGCAGGACGAACCGGTCGCCGTGCTCCACGGCCAGCCGGACGCGCCGCCGCTCGCGCAGGCTCCGGGGGTCGTCGCTCAGGCTGCGCAGCACGGCGATGAAGATCAGGATGAGGGCGGCAAGTAAGCCGCCCGCAATACTCAGCACCGCCATGAGCAGCAGGAGCCCGGCGATCGCGAACGCCTTGACGAGATCGGGGCTCCTGGCCTCGGGGATGTGTCCCAGCCTGGCCGCGCGCAGCGCCTGCGGGCCGGCGCGCAGGACCGAGGAGATCGATTCGGGCAGAGCCGGATCGATCAGCAGATGCGGGGTGCGTCTCCTCGGATCCACGCGATCTCCTTGCATCGGGACACGGGCGGGCACCTTCACTCTTCCTCATGGAGAAAAATGCGGTGCATTTAAGGACGCGGTACATGGACATCGGCAATTACGGAAATAGGTCCTATGTGTTAACTGGCCATACGTAAAGGGGCGTATAAACTTGGCGGCGATGAACGACTTCACGCGTTGGATTGATCTTGAAGGTGCCGTCAACGTACGCGACCTCGGCGGGCTCGCCACGGTGGACGGCGGGACCACACGCTTCGGCCGCATCTACCGGGCCGACAACCTGCAGGGGCTGACCGAGCGGGACATTCAGCTGCTCGTCGCCGACCTGAAACTCCGCAACGTCGTCGACCTGCGCTCGGGTCCCGAGGTGCGCCTGGAGGGACCGGGGCCGCTCACCGCGGTGCCGGAGGTGAGCATCCACCACCTCACCCTGTTCGCCGAGGGCGGCAGGTACACCGATGTCGAGGCCGACACCATCGAGGGCGACCGGGTGCTGCCCTGGACGGCACGGGACGAGGAGGACCTCGCCGAGTTGCGGGTGACCGGCTACTACTACGCCTACCTCCGCGACCGTCCCGACTCGGTCCTGGCGGCCCTGCGCGCCATGGCCCGCGACGACGGCGCGGCCCTCGTGCACTGCGCGGCGGGCAAGGACCGCACCGGTGTCGTCAGCGCCCTCGCGCTGGAGGTCGCCGGTGCCACCCGTGAGGCGATCGTCGCCGACTACATCGCCACGGGTGACCGCCTGGAGGGCATCCTGGCCCGGCTGCGTTCCAGCGCCACCTACCGCGACGACCTCGACAACCGCCCGGCCGACGACCACCGGCCGAGGCCCGAGTACATCGAGCAGTTCCTGCACGTCCTGGACAACCGTTTCGGCGGCCCGCTCGAATGGCTCGGCTCGCACGGCTGGAGCGAGAGCGACTCCGGTCTCCTCCGCGCCCGCCTGCGCGACTGAGGACCCTTGTCAGGTCGCACGACCGGCCCGCGCCTCCAGTACGGAGGCGCGGCATCCGGATGTTGAGCGGTGGCGCGTCGTCAGGTCGTCGTCAGGTCGTCAGAGGGTGACGATCCGGCGCTCGGCGGCCGAGCGCCGGGCCGCCTCCAGCACCGTGAGAGCCTCGACGACCTCCTCGGGGTCGACCGGTGGTGGAGCGCCTTGGCGCAGAGTGGCGGCCACGGCCCGGTAGAACCCGGCGTAGGCGCCGGGTTCGGTGGGGACGACGCGGTTGTCGTCGTCGGTGCCGAGGGTGCCCCACCGCTCCGGAGGCTCCGTACCGAAGCCGGGAGAGGCGGGGGTGAGACCGGCGCGCAACTGCTCCTCCTGCACGTCCAGCCCGTACTTCAGGTAGCCCGCCCGCGAGCCGAGCACCCGGAAGCGGGGGCCGAGCCGGGGGGAGACCGCGCCGGCCCACAGGTGGGAACGGGCCCCGCTCGAGTGGGAGAGGGCGATGAAGGTGTCGTCGTCGGCGTTCACCCCCGGGCGCCGCACGTCCGACTCGGCGTAGACGTCGACGACCGGGCCGAGCAGGCGCAGAGCCTGGTCGACCAGGTGGCTGCCGAGGTCGTAGAGCAGCCCGGCGACCTCGTCGGTGCCGCCCGTCTCACGCCAGCCGCCCTTCGGCACCGGCCGCCAGCGCTCGAAGCGCGACTCCAGCCGGGTGATCTCGCCGAGCTCGCCCGCCGAGACCAGCCGCCCGAGCGTCAGGAAGTCGCCGTCCCAGCGCCGGTTCTGGAACACGGTCAGCATCAGGCCGCTCGCACGCGCCAGCTCCACCAGGCCGCGCGCCTGTCCGGCGGTCGCGGCCAGCGGCTTGTCCACCACGACCGGCAGGCCGGCCTTCAGGGCGGCCTCCGCCAGCGGAACGTGGGTGCGGTTGGGGGAGGCGATCACGACCAGGTCGACCGGGTCGGCGCCGTCCCACAGGGCGGCGGCGTCGCCGACCACCCGCGCGCCGTACTTCCCCGAGGCCTCGGCGGCCCGGCCGGGATCACCGGTGACCACCGCGGACAGCCGCATGCCGGGGGTCGCGGTGATCAGCGGGGCATGGAAGAACGCCCCCGCCACCCCGTACCCGACGAGGCCGACGCGCAGCTCAGTCACCGCGATGCTCGTCGCGTTCGGCCAGGAACGCCTCGAACTGGGCGGCGAGCTCGTCGCCGGTCGGCATCTCCGTGGACTCGGCCATCAGGCTCTCGCGCTCGGAGCCCGCGGCGAACGCGTCGTACTGCTGTTCCAGGCCGGTGATGGCGGTGGACAGTTCCTGGGAGGCCTCGATCTGCTCGGCGATCTCGGCGTCGGTCTTCACGGCGGCCTCGCGCAGGCCGTCCAGCGGGAACACCAGCCCGGTGTTCTTGGTGACCGCCTCCAGCGCGGTCACCGCGGCCGAGGGGTATTCGGCCTGCGCCAGGTAGTGCGGAACGTGCACGGCGTAGCCGAGGGCGTCGTGCCCCTTGGCGCCGAGCCGGAACTCGATCAGCGCGGTCGCGCTGCCGGGCACCTGGACCTTGCCGAAGGCACTGGTCTGACCGGCGACGAGCTCGGGCCGGCTGGCGTGTCCGGTGACGCCCAGCGGGCGGGTGTGCGGGACGGCCATCGGGATGCCGTGGAAGGTCACCAGCCTGCCGACACCCAGCCGGGTGACCAGCGTTTCGACGGCAGAGGTGAACAGCTCCCACTCGCGGTCCGGCTCGGGGCCGCTGAGCAGCAGGAACGGTGTGTCCGTGCTGTCCTGGACGAGGCGCAGCGTGATCTCGGGGCTCTCCACGGACACCCAGCGGTCACTGTCGAAGGTCATGGTGGGCCGCCGGGAGCGGTAGTCGAGCAGGCGGTCCACGTCAAAGGTCGCCACGACCCGGTGCTCCAGCTCGTCGAGCAGATGGGTGATGGCGAGCCGTCCGGCGCCACCGGCGTCCACGAACCCGTCGAAGTGGTAGAGCAGCACCGGATCGGTCAGCTCAGGGACGTCTCCGCTGAGCCGGTAGAGATCCGTCGGGTCGAACACCGTTTTCCAGCCTTTCGTCGATCGTCTCTTCAGCTCAACCCACGGGGGGTCCGCTGAATTCCGGATGCCCTCGGCGGTCACAGGCACCCTATCGGGGCACAATGGGTCACATGCAGCCTGACCCTGAGCCTGGGGAGTTCGCAACCCGTCTGTTCGACCTGGCGAGAGCCGGTGAGACGGAGACGCTCCGTGCCTATGGCGAGGCCGGGGTTCCAGCCGGCCTCACCAACGACAAGGGTGACACGCTGCCGAGGCTCGCCGCCTGACACGGCCACGCCGAAACGGTCCGGGCACTCGCCTCGCTGGGCGCCGACCCGGGCAGGGCCGACGACCGGGGGCGGACGCCGTCGGCGGGTGCGGTCTTCAAGAGGGCGCTCCTGCCGGCCGATGCCGACCCGGATGCCGGAACTCCCTCGGCGACGGACGCGGCCCGGACGTTCGGCCAGGATGAATACCGGAAATGGTCCGGGCATTAACCTGAAAATTGCGATATCCAGGTGTTTGCCGATGTATAGGAAAACTATCGCCCTTCGGCCATCCTGGAGGAGTGGGAACTACTACTACGCGTAGGTCAGGCCTACCACTTCGCGTCCCCCCGTTACCCTGCCCCTTTCCCAGCGAGGTCAGCCCCCATGTCGAAAGGGTCAACGCCGAGACCCTCGACTGGCTGGTGGACACGGGCATCCTGGATGATGCCGAGACCGTGGAGCGCTATCGGCGGGCGAAGTACGGCTGGCTGGGGGCCCGTACGTACCCCTACGCCGAGCACCACACGCTCCGCCTGGTGACCGACTGGTGCGTGTGGCTGTTCGCCTTCGACGACGCCTTCTGCGAGTCGGGCCGCGGCGCAGGCGAGATAACCCGCGCCCTGCCCCGGCTGTTCACCGTCCTCGACGACCTGGAGGCCGGGCAGGAGGTCGACGAGGTCTTCGCCAGGACGCTCCTGGAGATCAAGGGCAGGATCGCCAGGTACGGAGACGACGACCAGCTCGACCGCTGGCGCTCCGTTACCAAGGACTACCTCTTCGCCCAGGTGTGGGAGGCCGCCAACTGCGAGGCCGACGTGGTTCCGCAGGTGGACGACTACCTCTTCATGCGGCGGCGCACCGGCGCCATGCTCACGGTCTTCGCCCTCATCGACGTCGCGAGCGGACGCGCCCTCACCCCCGAGGAGTGGCGCCACCCCGACGTCAAGGCGATCACCGAGAGCGCCAACGACGTCGTGGTCTGGGACAACGACCTCATCTCCTACGCCAAGGAGAGCGAGGGCGTCAACTCCCGCAACAACCTGGTGAGCGTGCTCGCCAGGCACCGGGGCTATTCCCGGCAGCAGGCGATGGAGGCGATCGGCGCCATGCGCAACCAGGCCATCGCCGACATGGTGGCGCTGCGCCCCTCCCTTGAGGCGCTCGGCTCCGAGGCGGTGCTCGCCTACGTGCGCGGCCTGGAGTTCTGGATCAGCGGCAGCGTCGACTACTCGCTGACCAGCTCCCGCTACACGACGGCCTGGCAGCAGGGGGGAGAGTCCGCCGGGTGACTCACCCGGAGAGCACCTGACCGTCCTCGTGGTCTCCGAGCGCGAGGACGATCAGCTCCTCCAGGTTCAGCTTCCTGCCCTGGGAGAAGGCCTTCTCGTGTGCCTCGTCGCCGAGGACGCGCCTGCACTCCTTGACGCAGCGGTCGTGCTCGGAGTTGAAGAACGGGGAGCCCATCTGCGGCATCCCGAAGGTCCGCCAGTTGGCCTGACCGCCGCCCATCAGCAGGGAGGCGAGCACCGGCTGGCCGTCCTCCAGCGCCTGCCTGGCGACCACCTCGATCGCCAGGCCGATGCCGAGCACGTCGTGGAAGTAGCGTTTGAGGCGGAGCGCCTCACGGGCGTTCGACGTGGCCTCGGGCGAACGGCCCATCGCCTGGCACACGCTGGCGAGCGCGTAGATGGCGTACGAGCGCAGCCACAGCTCGCCGCGCTGGGTGCAGACCGCGATGCAGTCGCGCAGCAGCACCTCGGCCTCGGCCGGCTCGTTCTGGATGAGCAGCACCATGGACAGCTCGACGATCGAGGGGAGCAGACCCGGGTTGAGCTCCCGCCCGCTCTTGTGGAACTCGATCGCCACGCCCAGCAGCGCGCTCGCCTTCTGCAGGTCGTTCTGGAGGAAGGCGGCGGTGCCGAGCATCTTGGTGGCCAGGATGACCGCGCCCGAGTCGCCGACCCTGACGGCGTCCGAGCTGCACTGCTCCGCGGCCTCGATGGCACCGCTGATGTTGCCCTGCGCGCTGTTGATGTAGGACAGCACCCAGAGCGCCTTGCACCGCTCGGCGCTCGGCTGGCGAGCCAGCTCCAGTGTCTTCTCCAGATAGAGCCTGCCCTCGCGGGCCAGCCCGCAGGCGACCCACATGAACCACAGGGAGGACAGCAGCTTCAGCCCGGACTGCACCTCGCCGGGAGTACGCAGGCAGTAGTCGAGCGCGACGCGGATGTTGTCGTGCTCGTGGCGCATCCTGACGTACCAGTAGACCTGGCGGGCGCCCGACCAGGCGTCCTCGCTCCTTGAGGCCAGCTGCAGGTAGTAGTCGCGGTGCTTCTCCCTGATCCGGTCGCGCTCACCGAGCTTGTCCAGCCACTCCTCGCCGTACTGCCGCAGGGTGTCGATCAGCTGGTAGCGGTGCCCGGACGGCGTGCCGTCGCTCAGCAGGATCGACTTCTCCACCAGGCTGGAGATGAGGTCCATGATGTCCTCTGAGGGGAGACTGTCCCCTGAGCAGACGTAGCGGGCGGCATCGAGCTCGAAGTCTCCCGCGAAGACCGACAGCCGTGCCCACAGGAGCCGCTCGGCCGGCTCGCACAGCTCGTGGCTCCAGCCGATCGCGGCCCGCAGCGTCTGGTGCCTGGGCAGCGCGGTGCGGCTGGCCCCCGCGAGCAGGCTGAACCGGTCGGCCAGCAGGCCGAGGATCTGCTCCACGGAGAGCGCGCGCATCCGGACCGCGGCCAGCTCGATGGCGAGCGGGATGCCGTCGAGACGGCGGCAGAGCTCGGCCACCGGGCCGATGTTGCCCTCGTCCAGCATGAAGTTGGGCACCACCGCACCGGCCCGCGCGACGAAGAGCTGAACCGCCTCGTTGGTGAAGACGTCCTCGCCCGGGGAGTCGCCGGGGACGGTCAGCGGCGGGATGGTGACCGTGTGCTCGCCCTTGGCGTTCAGCGACTGGCGGCTGGTCGCCAGGATGGTCAGGCCCTTGGCGCTGCGGAGCAGGTCCTCGAAGAGCGCGGCGCACGCGTCGACCAGGTGCTCGCAGGTGTCGATGATCAGGAGGATCTCGCGGTCGCCCAGCCACTCGATCAGCGTCTCGTCCGCCGAGCGGGCGGACTGGTCGGCGATCCCGAGGGCCGAGGTGATCGTGTGGCGCACCATCCCCGAGTCCTGGAGGCGGGCCAGGTCGGCGAACCAGACGCCGTCCTTGAACTGGCTGCGCATCAGATGCGCGATCCGCAGGGCGGTGCGTGACTTGCCGACCCCTCCGATGCCGGTCACCGTGACCAGGCGGTGCTCGCTCAACCGCTGTCTGAGCGTGGTGAGCAACCTGGTGCGCCCCACGAAGCTGGTCAGCTCATTGGGGAGATTGCCGTCTCGCCGCCATCCTGCTGGCGTTGTCATGGCGCCTCACGGGGGTTGCGGAAACCTGCCCTCGCATCGTACCCGCTGGGCTTTCACCTGTCCCAGGCGTGGCCAAGCCCCGCCCGCCTTCTCCGCGAAGAGACAGGCCCGGCCTGTCTTCTTCGCGGAGCGAGAAGACAGGCCGGGCGGATGGCTAGCATGGGCACGTGACAGTGCTCGAACCCGATGACCTGCGTCCCGATGACCTGCGTCCCGTCGACCTCGCCGACGACGGCCTGCCGGTCCTGCCCGACCAGACCGCCGACGACACCGACGTCGGCTGGAGCGAGTGGCGCGAGGCCGACGACGACGCCCGCCTGATCGAGGAGCGCCCCCCGCACTGGGGCTAGGAGACCACGTCCTTGCTCCGGAAGCGGCGGAAGGCGAACGCGATCATGATCACCGAGTAGGTGACCGAGACGGCCACCCCCTTGAGCATGCCCTCGTACGAGGGCTGGGCCGCCAGGGCGTCCAGCCACGCGTTGCTCCAGAACGTCGGCAGGAACTCCCTGAGCGAGCCGAGCGCCTCGACCGCCTGCAGGATGTTACTGACGATCACCAGGCCGACCGCCCCGCCGACCGCGCCCAGCGGGGAGTCGGTGCTGACCGAGAGCAGGAAGGCCAGGGCCGCGACCACGAACTGGCTGACCAGGACATAGCCGACCACCACCCCGAACCGGGGCAGCACGTCCAGCGCGGCGATCGTCTCGCCGGTCTGCGGCACCCGGACGTCGTTCCAGCCGAAGGCGAGGGTGCCGGCCAGCAACGCCATCACCGGCAGGCAGATCACCGCCGCCGCCGAGTAGCCCATCGCGACGATCAGCTTCTGCCGCAGCAGCCGGTCGCGCGGGATCGGGGCGGCCAGCAGGTAGCGCAGCGACGACCAGCTGGCCTCGCTGGCCACGCTGTCGCCGCAGAACAGCGCCACCGCGACGGCCAGCAGGAAGTTCGCCGACGTCAACAGGGCGAACGCCGCGAAGTTCAGCCCGCCCTGGGTGGCCAGGTCGACGACGCGCAGCCCGGTGGCGCCTGACTGCCCGGGCCCGGCGCCGAACTTGAAGGAGATCACCAGGATCCATGGCAGCGCGAGCAGCAGGCCGAACACGACCAGCGTGCGGCGCCGCTTGAACTGCCGGACGATCTCCACGGCGAGCGGCAACGTGCGCCCCGGCGCGTACCCGCGCGCCGAGCCGGTCGGGGTGGTGAGGGCGGCGTTGGAGTCGCTCATGCCTTGTTTCCGATCAGGTCCAGGAAGACGTCCTCCAGGCGGGTACCCGAGCCGTTGACCGGGGTGTGGCTGGCCAGCAGCTCGCTCACGGTCCCGGCGGTGACCAGGCGCCCGCGGTGCATGACCACCGCGTGGCTGCAGGTCTGCTCGACCTCCGACAGCAGGTGGCTGGAGACGATGACGGTGCGGCCTCCCTCCGCGTAGCGGATCAGGACCTCGCGCATCTCGCGGATCTGGGGCGGGTCGAGCCCGTTGGTGGGCTCGTCCAGTACCAGCAGGTCGGGCAGGCCGAGCATGGCCTGGGCGATGGCCAGGCGCTGGCGCATGCCCTGGGAGTAGGTGCGGACGGCGCGGTCCAGGGCCTTGCCGAGCCCGGCGATCTCCAGGGCCTCGGCGAACCTGGCGTCCTCGGCGGGCCGCCCGGTCGCCTTCCAGTACAGCTCCAGGTTCTCGTGGCCGTTGAGATGCGGCAGGAAACCCGGGCCCTCGACGAACGAGCCGAGCCTGGACAGGACCGGGGCGCCGGGCACGACCCGGTGACCGAAGATCCGGATCTCGCCGCCGTCGGGCCGGATCAGGCCCATCAGCATGCGCAGGGTGGTGGTCTTGCCCGCCCCGTTGGGGCCGAGCAGGCCGAGCACCTGGCCGTGCTCCACGGTGAACGACAGGTCGTCCACCGCGCGCTCGCCGTTCCGGTACGCCTTGGTCAGCCCACTGATCCGCAGCGGTACGGAGTCCAGTTCGGGATCGTGCTCGTCGACGGTGCGGCGGCGCCCGGCGAGCAACAGGACGGCCGCGACGACGAGGGATGCCAGCGGCAGCGCCCAGATCCACCAGGCGGGGCCGGTCTGCGGGGTGCGCAGGGTGGCGTGGGTGGGGACGGTCACGGCCGGCGAGGCCAGGGCGACCTTGTGGACGGCCGGGGCCGCCGGGGTGCTGTAGGCCAGGTCGGTGGTGGTGAACGCGACCCGCAGCCGGTGCCCGACGTCGAATCTGTGGTCGATGGCGGGCAGGGTCACCGTGGCCTCGCCCGAGCCGTCCGCACCGATCGCGATCCTGAGCGGGGCGACGAGCCCCTCGGGCAGGATCGGCGCCTGGGTCGCGCCCGCGACGTCGTAGAGCTTGGCGAACAGGGTGACCTCGCCCGCCGGGCTCTTCGCCCCGTCGCTCCCGGTCCGCGCGTCGGGCGCGGGTTCCGAGGTCACCCGGACCCGTACCGTCGAGCTGCCGGTGACCTGGAGCGGGGTGGTCAGCGGGGCGGAGTCGAAGACGGCGCTCTGCCCCGTCATGTCGATGGACAGGTTCACGCCTGAGCCACCGCCGAGGCCGCCGAAGCCGGGCACCGCGGAGATCGAGGAGGGAGAGCCGCCGGGCGGGGTGGCCACCGACTGGTCGGGGCCGCTGAGCGGTACGGAGGTCTGGCCGCTGCCCGACAGCCCGGGGTAGCGGTCGGCCGTGGCGTGCAGCTGGATCGGTTGGCGGGTGCCGGGGTCGCGGCCGCCGTTGCGGGTGACCGTGAAGGCGCCGCCGGCCTGAGCCGCGTCGCCGGTCTCCTTCAGGTAGCGATCGAACCAGCCGAGCGTCCTTTCGTGCAGCCAGTCGACCTCGCCGTTGCCGCCGTCGTGGCCGCCGTCGAACCAGGCGACCTGTACCGGGGCGCCGGTGGCGGCGATGGCCTTGGCGTTGGCGTCCGCGTGGCCCAGCGGGAACAGCGAGTCGCGCTGTCCCTGCAGCAGCAGCGTCGGAATCCTGATCTTCCCGGGCACCGAGATCGGGCTCGACCTGCGCAGCGTCTCCACCGCGCTCGCCGTCGCCCGGCCGCTCTGGGCCACCTGCTGGTACATGTCGCAGATCTCCGGCAGGAACCGGCCGCAGCGCACCTCCTCGGCGGTGAGCGGCCGCTCCTCGCCTTCGTCGTCCCCCCGGCCGGGGCCGAGGGCGGCCGGTGCGGGGCCGCCCCTGCTGAAGAAGAGCCCGGCCCACATGCGCTTGAACACCCCGTTCTGGGGCCCCTGCCCGGTGGCGTCGGGGAACAGCGCGTCGGCCAGGTCGTACCAGGTGATCTGCGGGACGATCGCGTCGATCCTGGGGTCGTGGGCGGCGGCCATCAGCGCGATGGCCCCGCCGTACGAGCCGCCCGCGATGCCCACCCGCGGGTCGCCCGCCGCGTCGAGCCGGACCTCGGGCCGCTTCGCGACCCAGTCGACCAGCTGGCGCACGTCCTTGACCTCGTAGTCGGGGGAGTTCAGCGCGATCTGCCCCGAGGAGCGGCCGAAGCCCCGCGCCGACCAGGTCAGCACGGCGTAACCGTCCTGGGCCAGCCGCACCGCGGCGTCCCTGACGCTCTGCTTGCTGCCGCCGAAGCCGTGCGCGAGCAGCACCGCCGGAGCCCTGCCGCCTCCGGCGGGAGGGAAGAAACTCGCGTCCAGGGTGACCCGCTGGTCGTCGCCCGGCCCGTCGAGCACTGTGATCATCTGCTCCTGGGCCCGTACGTCCGGTGCGGACGGCCAGACCAGCCAGGCCACGACGCCGACGGCCAGCACGGTGACCACCGCGATCCAGGTGGCCGACCTTGCCCCACGTTTCACCAGTTCTCCTTGAGCGTGGGAATCCCCTCCCTTCGAAAGAGGGAGGGATGTCACGGCGTGAGCTTACTGATCCAAGCTGAGATGCTCCTGAGACGACTCTCAGGAGCGTCCCCGCCGGTCATCCGAGCAAGGATGATCACCTGTGCCGGAAGGGTGACGGTCGCCCCGATGGCTCGGGGATGTCCCTGATTGCGGACTGAGGTGGAGGGCGGCATCATTTCGACACGTGAAGCCAGTAGAAAGCCTCCGAAGAAGAGCCACTCCGGTCATCGAGTGGGCTCTGCCGTATTGGACGCGAGGAAAGGCCGGCAGGGAGACCCCGGAGGACCTGTTCAGGCTCCTCTACTTCGGGTGGCTGGTGGCTTTCTCCTTCAAGGTGCTCGGGGCGTCCTGGGACGTCTCCTGGCACTTCAAATGGCTCCGTGACGACCTGGCCCCGCCGCACCTGCTCAACAGTGTCGGCACCGCCATCGCCCTCGCGCTCACCATCATCCACATCTACACCGGTTACGGCGTCGACAAGCTCGCGCAGCGCCTCATCACCTGGGGCACGGCGGTCTTCCTGATCGCGGTACCGCTCGACCTGATCAACCACCGGGTCAACGGGCTCGACATCACCTCGTGGAGCCCGTCCCACCTGATGCTCTACATCGGCACGCTCTTCATGGTCTGCGGCGTCCTCTGGGGCTGGTTCATCCGGGCGGTTCCCGGCCGGACGCGCACGCTGGTCCTCGGCGGGCTCTTCGTCTTCCTCTTCGAGAACGTCTGGTTCCCGGAACAGCACCAGGAGTACGGGGTCTACGGCCTCGCCGCCTGGGACAGGGGCGAGCCGGACGCGGAACCGATCCTGATCAGGTTCGCCGCCGACCAGATCGGCCTGCCGGTGGACGACAGGGCGGTGGCGCTCCACTTCACGCTGCCCGTGCCCGACCAGCTCTACCCGCTCTACGCCGTGATCGCCGCCATGCTGGTGGCCGTCTGCGCCCGGGCGATGATCGGCCGGATGTTCTCCGCCACCGCGGTGGTTGGCGCCTACGTGGCCTTCCGCGCCCTGATCTGGCCCCTGCTCGCGGTCGCCGACTTCCCGCACTCGGCGGTGCCGATCTTCCTGATCGCCGGGGCGCTCGCCGTCGACCTGGCGTTCCTGATCAGGATGCCCGTGATCAGGGCGCTGGTCGGCGCGCTCGGCGTCACCCTCATCGTCGACCAGGCGCTCCGCCTCCAGCACGAGATGCTCATGGCGCCCCCGCTGGTGCCCCCCGCGACCATGCTGATCGGGGGGGCGGGACTCGCCGTCCTGTGGCTGGCGGCCGAATGGGCGTGCGGCCGCTACACGCTCCGGGCTCAGGACAGGGAGGCCGTGGTCAGCGCCACCGCCACCCCGTAGGCGAGCCCCATCACGGTGATCTCGGCCGCCGCCCACGCGACGACCGCCGTCGCCCGCCGCTCCGCGATGTGCGGCAGCAGGCGGAAACGGATGTGGGCGGCGAAGGGGATCAGCAGCGCCACGCAGGCGACCTTGGCCACCACCAGCGGGCCGTACTCACCGCTCAGCAGCGCCCCCGGCAGCTCCACCCCGGGGGTGAGGGCCATCGTGGCGAGCCCGTTCACCAGCCCGGAGACGCTGACCAGGACCAGCGCCAGGGTGGCCAGCCTGGAGAACTTCGGCAGCACCCGCGCCAGCAGCTCCCGGTCCGCGGCGACCAGCAGGATGATCGTGAGCAGGCCGCCGGTCCAGGCCGCCGCGCCCATCACGTGCAGCTCCATTGAGATCATGATGGGGTCGTGCCAGACCGAGTCGACGGCGTGGCCGGTGACCGGGATCGGCAGCAGCCCGAAGAAGGCGATCACGATCCGCAGCTCGGCGGGGACCTTCTCGCCGTACCGCACGGCCAGCAGCCCGATCCCGGCGTAGGAGAGCGCGCAGGCGGCGGTGAAGAGCATGCCCTGCCCGGCGCCGACGCCGTCGACGTACTCGGCGATCATCGACGGAGTGGGGATCAGCCCGGGGTTCAGCTCGGCCGTCTGGAAGACGATGATGACCAGTGCCAGCAGCGCCCACGCCCAGGCGAAGGTCACGGCCATCGGCCGCGCCCGGCGCATCACCGGTTCGGTCCGTTCGGGGTCGTCGAACCCGAGCATCTTCGGCAGCAGGCTCAGCCCGACCACCGCCACCGTCGCCAGGTCCAGCAGCACCCGCAGCACCGGCAGGCCGTACTCCACCAGCGGCCCGGGGATGACGATTCCCGGCACCGCCTCCTGCGCGGTGAACGCGGTCGCGGCCAGCACCGCCAGCACGGCCCCCGACACGAACCCGCCGGCCACCAGCCTCCTGGCGGTGCCGGCCTCGGGGACCCGCTCGGTGGTCACGGTCATCTCGCGCCCCCCTCCTTCGTACGGCGCATCGCCACGACGGTGGCCCCGCCGAGCAGGACGATGGAGGCGGCGATCCACAGCACCGCCATCCCGGCCCCGCCGTTCTGCGCGGCCTCGGTGGCCTGGGCGCCCAGATCGGGGCCCTGGGCCGCGGCGGCCGGGTCCGTCGGCGCCGGGTCCGTGGGTGCCGGGTCCGCAGGCGCCTGCTCGGTGCCGGCCTGCTCCGAGGAGGCCGGGCCGGGTGCCGTCAGGGTGAAGGTGATCTTGCTGGAGACCGGATGGCCGTCGGCGGAGAGGATCCGGTAGCCCACCACGTACTCCCCGGCGGGGCCGAGGGCCTTCACCCGGACGCTGGCCTTCGCCCTGTCGACCGCCGTCTTGCCGTCCTCCCACCGCGTGCCGTCGGGACCGGTCACGCTGATCTGCGCGAAGCCCTGCCGGACAGGCTGGTCGAAGGTGAGCGTGATCGTCTCGGGTCCGGTGGCCAGCTCGGCACCGTCCCTGGGGTCGCTGTCGATCAGCACGTTGTGGGCCTGCGCCGGGGTGACCGCGCCGAGCAGCGCGGCGCACGCGAGCAACAGGACCGTGAGTAGCCGCCTCACCGATCATGGCCTTCCGTTGGGTGCTTCATGACCTCGACATGTTCCCACCTTCACCTCGCGCTGGGGAATCGCGCCCGGCGGCAGGGGCGGCCGGGGCGTCGGACGTCGCCGTTTCCCGGGGTTCCGGTAGCAATGAGGAAATTTCCAAAGTGATGGTGGCTCACGAGTCTGGTGGGTGACCGGGGGCGGGGGCGAACTCGACCAGGTACGGCTTGACATCCAGGACAGGCGAGCCTGCCAGTGCGTCCAGGTCGGCGGCGCCCCCCACCTGCGCTGACGTCCTGCTCGAGGCGTTCACGACCTCGAGCAGGACGGAGGGTCAGAAGGAGTGAGGGCCGAAGCGGCCCCAGGCGATGACAGTGGCCAGCGCGAGCAGTACCACGTTGACGGCGATGGCCGACGGCTCTTTGCGGCGGGCGTGGGTGGCTGCGGCGCCGAGCATGGTGATGGCCAGGCCGGTGGCGGCCAGCGGGGTGAGGATCGGGGCGATGCCGGTGAGGGCGGGCAGGAGCAGGCCGAGGGCGCCGAGAAGCTCGACCATGCCGATCAGGCGGATCTGGGTGGGGGTGAAGTCCTCCACCCAGGGCAGCATGGGGCGCAGTTTCTCCCTGGGCCGGCCGGCATGCATGACCCCGGCCAGGCCGAAGACGGCGGCCAGGAGGGCCTGCAGAATCCACAGGAACACGTTCACGTCAGGTGCTCTCTTTCTTTCAGGTTCTTGGCCTAGTAGCGGCCGAGGGTGCCGCGGTGCCGGGCGAGGTGTTCGAGCCGGTTGAACAGGACCACCCCGGCGGTGGTGATGAGCAGCGGCTGGGCCAGCAGCCACGTGAGGCCCCAGCCGGTTGGGAGAGTGGCCAGGGAGTGGCCGCCGAGCAGGATGTCGCGCATCGCCTCGATGCCGGGCGCGATGGGCACCAGCAGCCGGCTGAGGAAGGCGATCGGGTCCGGCATGGCGGCCAGGGGGACCAGTGTGCCGCCCACGATGGCGTAGACGGCCACGGACAGCTGGGTGATGATCTCGATGCGTTTGAACACCAGGGTCAGCCCGCACAAGATGAGAGCCAGCCCGCAGGTACCCAGCACGATGGCGGCCAGCGGCACGATCACCTGCGCGTCGAAGGGCAGCCGCCCGCCCTGAGTGGTGATGGCGACGACGCCGGTGGCCAGCACGGCCAGCGCGGTGGGCAAGGCCGAGATCACGGCGGCCACCTGACGGCCGAGGATGCTCGCGGCCGAGGGCAGCGGGGTCAGGTAGGTCTGTTCCAGAACACCGGACTGGATGTCGCCCAGATAGCTCCAGAACACCCGGTTGACCTGCTCATGGATGAAGGTCAGCGCCACCATGCCGACCAGCACCGGCAGCAGCAGTTCCGCACGTAGCTGCCCACGCCCCATGAACAGCACGATGAGCAGGTAGAACAGCGGGAACGTGATCATCTGGATGAGGCTTTCGCGCCATCCGGCGGCGAGGTTGAGCAGGCCCTTGCGGACCTCGGCGGCGAATCCGCGGGCGAAGGTCATGACGACTCCTGCAGCGCTCGGCGGTGGTTGCGGACGAACAGCAGGCCGCTGACGACGGTGAGCGCGAGGGTGTGGGCGAGCAGCCAGGGCAGTGTGCCGGCGTTCCAGACCCCGGCCAGCCTCCGGCCCTCGAACAGCGTCTGGGTGATCGCCTCGATGCCCAGCGTGGTGGGCAGGACTCTGGCCAGTACGGCCAGCCAGTCCGGATAGAGGGCCAGCGGCAGGAACGAGCCGTTGAGCAGCAGTATCAGCGAGGTGAACAGCGACTGCAGGGCGCCGATCATCGGGGAGACCAGCGCGAGGGCCGCCAGCAGGAACGTGAAAGCCAGCACGTTCACCCCCAGGAGCACGGCCGGCAGGAGCGCCGCCCAGCGCAGCGGGATCGAGATCCCGGCCACCAGCATCGG
Organism: Streptosporangium sp. NPDC001681; assembly: GCF_040298085.1. NCBI lineage: Bacteria > Bacillati > Actinomycetota > Actinomycetes > Streptosporangiales > Streptosporangiaceae > Streptosporangium > Streptosporangium sp. NPDC001681. The sequence goes on from NZ_JBEOZN010000003.1 coordinate 135,018, forward strand.
GACGAGGGAGGCGACGGCCGCCACCGCCAGTCCGAACACCGAGGCGGTGATCAGCCGGCCGAGCATCGGCAGCCACGGCGGCGCCGGGGTCATCTGCGCCTGGGCGAAGGTGCCGGCGCGTTTCTCCTCGATGAGGTCGGCCACCATCACCAGGCCGGCGTACTGCAGGAACCAGTAGCCGCCGATCGCGACCAGGGTCTGCGGCAGCAGATCCTGGCGCAGCTCGCCCTGGCCCAGGACGAACTGCAGGCCGAGGTACATCATGGTGCTGATCAGCAGCGTGATGACGTGTCCGACCGGGTGGGCCAGTTGAACGCGCAGACCCTTGCCGATCTCCGCGCCCAGGACGTTAAGCAGCATGGGACGGCTCGTTCACCAGGGTGAGGAACACATCCTCCAGATCGGGCTGCACCTGGGTCAGCGACTCCAGGACGACCCCCTGCGTGCGCAGGCGCTCGACCACGTCGTACACCTCAATCGGATCGCTCACCCGCACGCTGATCGTGGTGACGCCGTCGCGGGTGACGGCGTCGAACCCGGGTGGCGCCACTCCCTCGACGCGGATCTCGTACCTGTCGCGTTCGCGGAAGCCGGCCAGCAGCTCATGCGTGGGCAGGTCGGCCACGAGTCGCCCCTGGCGGATGACGGCCACCCGGTCACACAGCTCCTGGGCCACATCGAGCCGGTGCGTGGTGATCAGGATGGTGGTGCCGAGCTCGCGGGCCTGCTCGGTGATCCAGTTCTTGACGGTGCGCGTGGCCTCGACGTCGAGGCCGAGCGTCGGCTCGTCCAGCAGCACGATCGGCGGGGCGGCGATCAGGGCGACGGCGATCGCGACCTTCTGCTGCATGCCGCGCGAGAAGCCGCCGACCCTGTCGTCGCGCCGCTCCCACAGGCCCAGATCGGTCAGCAGACCCTTCGCACGTTCGGCGACCTGGCCCTTGCGCAAGCCCTTGAGCCGGCCGAAGTACATCAGGTTCTGCCAGGCCGACAGGCTCCAGTAGACGTTGCGCGAGCCTTCCAGCACGGCGCCGAACTGCGCCATCGCAGCCGAACGCCGGCGGACCACGTCGAAGCCGCCCAGCCGGGCCTGGCCCGAGGTGGGGGTGAGCAGCCCGGCCAGCATCTTGATGGTGGTGGTCTTGCCGGCGCCGTTGGGTCCCAGGAAGCCGAAGACCGATCCGGCGGGGATGCGCAGCGACACCTCGTCGACCGCTCGGACCTGCGCCGACCCGTACACCTTTGTCAACGCGTCGATTTCGATCATGTCATCTCCTCATGGGGGTCCCGGCCCCTTCCGCGGGCCGGGACGGGGGATCAGTGCTCGTCCAGGACCTCGATGTCCTCCACCGCGGCATCGCGGGTCAGTGAGAAGGCCGCGGTGGCCTCGGCGTTGCCGGGTACGGCCTGGCGGGCCGCCCGCAGGCTCGCGGCCGAATCCCAGCGCCAGATGCCCACCCACGTCTCGTCGCCGAGCCGGCCGAGGCGCGCTTCGGTGAGTCCGGGAAAGGCGGCCCGGGTGGCGGAGACCAGGGCGGCGTGCCGGGTCCGGAGTTGCCCGGCGTCGGCGGGGTCGGCCTGGAAACGGGTGACGGTGATGACCGGCATGACTGGACCTGCTCTCTAGAGTTGACTTCTAGTTATCGAATCTAGAGATAGACTCTAGCCATGAGCGATGTCAAGCGGATGAGCAAGCGGGCACAAAAGGCGCAGGAGACGCGTCGGCGCATCCTGCAGGCGGCACTGGAGCTGTTCGTGCAGGACGGCTACGGTGCGACGAACCTGCAGGACATCGCCGCCAAGGCCGGGGTCGCGGTGCAGACGATCTACTTCGTCTTCGGCAACAAGCGCACCCTGCTGAAGGAGCTGGTCGACGTCACCATCGCAGGCGACGACGAGCCGGTCGCCACGATGGACCGGCCGTGGTACACCGGCGCGCTGGCCGCCGGCACCGCCCAGGACATGCTGCGCGCCTACGTCGCCGGCACGACCTCGGTCCTGGAACGGGTCGCGCCGATCGGCAAGGTTTTGGAGGCGGCGGTCGCGAGCGACCCCGAGGTCGCCGCCCTATGGCCCAACGACGTCGATCCCCGACATGTCGTCCAGCAGAGAGCGGCCAAGGCGCTCGTCGGCAAACCCGGCGCGCGGGCCGAGATGTCGGTGGAAGAAGCCGCCGACCTGCTGTACGGCCTGCTCAGCCCCGAGCTGTACCTGCTGTTCGTGCACGAGCGCGGCTGGCCGCGTGAGCGCTGGGAGCGGTGGGCCTGCCAGACCCTGAGCGCCCAGCTCTGCTCAGGTTAGGGCGTCAGCCCCGGTTTCTCCAGGGCGGCCCTGAGCGCGCCGAGGAACTCCGCCGCCTCGCGGCCGTTGACGAAGCGGTGGTCGTAGGCGAGGCCGAGGGAGATCACCTTTCTGGTGACGAAGGCGCCCTCGCGGGTCTCCACCACCTCGGGGCGCGGGGCGCCGAGGGAGAGCGCGCAGATCTGGCCGGGGAAGACGATCGGGATCGCGGTGATCACCGAGGTGTCGGTGTGCAGGGTGAGCATGATGTTGCCGCCCACCAGGTCGCGTTCCCTGAAGGTCCCGCTCAGCGCGGTCTTACGGAAACCTGCCAGGTCGCGGGCGATCTCGTCGAGCGGGCGCCGGCCCGCGTCGCGCACCACCGGTACGTACATGCCGCCTCCGACGTCGACGGTCACCCCCACCTCCGCCGTCGTGGCGCGGCGGGCGCGGCGGCCATCGACGGGTGTGGCGAAGAAGAGGGGGAAGCGGTCGAGCAGCCGCCCGGTCGCCTGGACGAGCAGCTCGGGCAGGCCGATGAGAGCACGTAGCCGCTTCGTCTCCGCCCGGGCGAACGGCAGCGCGTCCGTCACGTCCACCCGCATGACCGTGAAGGAGGCGGGGATCTCCCGGTGCGACCGCTCGACCACCTCGGCGGTACGCCGCTGTGCCCTGGACGGCTCGATCAGCTGGGAGTCGTCCTGGTCCGGCGGGATGAGCGGGGCGGTACCCCTCATCGGTTCGACCGGGGGAAGGGTGACGCTCACCGCGCCGCCCGTTCTGGCCCGCGAGGTGGGGAGCGGGACCAGGTCGGCCCGCCTGACCACCTTCCTGCCGAGGGTGCGGACCTGGTCCATGGAGATGCCGTACTCCTTCATGGCCCGCCGGGCGGGGGCGGTGATGACGATCTCCTCCTGCCCCGCGCCGGTCTCGGCGGGTGCGGGTACGGGATCGTCTCCGGGGTCCTCGCCGTCGGGCAGCAGACGGGCGATGACCTGGCCGGGAGAGCACTCGGCGCCCACCTGAAGCAGGTGCCGCAGCGTCCCGTCCCACTCGGCGGTCAACTCCTCGGCCGCCTTGGAGGTCTCCAGCACCGCGAGCGGCTCCCCGGCCCGTACGGCCTGGCCGTCCTTCGCCTCCCACTCCACCAGCAGGTACGAGGCGTCGTTGTTGTTGAGCTTGGGTACCCGGACCTCGGTCAAGACAGGGCCTCCGCGACGGCGTGCCGGATCCGGCCGGACTGGACGAGGATCTCGCGCTCCAGGTGGGGGGCGGCCGGGATGACGCTGTCGGCCGCGCTGATGAGGCTGATGGGGCGGCGCAGGGTGGACCAGAGCCGGGGGTGGAGCACCCGCGCCACCTCGGCGCCCCAGGTGCCGCCCTCCGAGCCGTCCTCGACGACGCACACGTGCCGGGCGCGGTCGAGCCCGGGGAGCGTGGGCAGCGGGTAGAGCCGCGCGGGAACCAGCAGCTCGCAGGCCACGTCCTCCTCCATCAGCAGGGCGCGCATGGCGTCAAGCGCCCGGTGGGTCATGCCGCCGTGGACGATCAGCGTGCAGTCGGGCTCGGTCACGCCGTCCACGAAGACCCGGGCGACGCCGTCGGTCAGCTCGTAGCGGAACAGGTCGTCCACGACACCGCCCTCGTACATGCGCCGGGTGTAGAGGACCTTGTCCTCGAAGAACAGGCAGGGCTGTTCCAGGGCGAACATCAGGGCGAACAGCTCGCCCGCGTCGTGGAAGGGGGTCATCTCGAACAGCGAGAGGCCGGGCACGCCGATGAAGTGCTTCTGCGGGCTCTGGCTGTGGGTGGGGCCGTAGCCGCGGTTGCCGCCCGACGGGCAGCGGACGACCAGCGGGATGGGGACCCCCCTGCCGTACATGGAGGTGGACTTGGCGGCGAAGTTCACCAGCTGGTCGAAGGCGAGCGCGGCGAAGTCGGCGAACATGATCTCGACGATCGCGCGGTCCCCGGCCAGCGCCAGGCCCGCGCCGATCCCGGCGATCGCCCCCTCGCTCAGCGGGGTGGACCGGACGCGGTGGCCGAACCGGGTGGACAGGCCCTTGGTGACCTTGAAGGCCCCGCCGTACGGATCGCTGACGTCCTCGCCGAGCAGGTGCACGCGGGGGTCGGCCTCCATCAGGTCGTGCAGTGCCCGGTTGAGGTGCTCGGAGACGCGGGTCACGGGCGCTCCCAGACCGACGGGGGACGGGCGGCGACCTCGGCGGCGATCCGCTCGACCCGCTCGCGGGCCGCCAGGTCCAGGGCGGCGAAGTGCTCGGGGAAGTCCCGCGCATAGCGGGCGTACCAGTCGTGGCCGGCGGCCAGGGCGATCTCCTCGGGGGTGCGGGTGTCATCGCCCTTGCTGTGCGGGCCGATCCGGTGGGTGACGAACTCGACCACCAGCGGGCGCGACTCCCCGCGGACCACGCCGAGCAGGGGCGCCAGCTCGGCGCGGATCTCGCCGACCTCGGTGGAGGTCACCCGGTGGTGCGGGATGTCGAACGCGGCGGCGCGGGCCGCGATGCTCCCGGCCATCTGCGCCGACGTCGGGGTGGACTGGGCGATGCCGTTGTTCTCGACGACGACCAGCAGCGGGACCCGCCAGAGCCGCGCGATGTTGAGCGCCTCGTAGACCGCCCCCTCGCCCCAGCTGCCGTCACCGACGTAGGCGCAGGTGAGCGCGCCCGTCTCGGTGAGCTTCAGGGCCACGCCGACCGCGACGGGCAGGCTCTCGCCCTGGACGCCGGTGGACAGGAAGCGGCGGTGGTAGACGTGCTGGCTGCCGCCGACCCCGGCGCAGAGCGCGCCCTCGCGACCCATGATCTCGGCGAGCAGTCCGTGCGGCTCGGCGTACCTGGCCAGGAAGTGTCCGTGGCCGCGGTGGTTGCTGAGGACGAAGTCGTCATCGCGGAGCAGCGGCGAGAGAGCGACCGGGATGTACTCCTGGCCCAGGCAGGTGTGGGTGGTCCCGCTCAGCTCACCCGCCTCGAAGAGCCTGAGCAGGGTCAGCTCGAAGTGCCGGATGAGCAGGAGGAGTTCCAGGTCCTTTCGCGGCGGTGGGGACGGCGGCTGCCGCAGGCACGGGGGGATTGGGGCGGTGACGACCACGTGTGCGCTCCTGGCATCGAACGATCTTGGGGAACACGCTCGGCCACTGGGGCGGAGGCGGCATGGGAGCGCTCCCATCCGGAGCGTAGGAGGCGCACGAATGAGAGTCAATGACTGTGCGGATGACAGATATTCAAGAAATGAAGAATAGGGGTATTCATCTGCAAAAAGGGCCTAAAAGGTGATTTGTTTCGGTTCATGGTGCTCGAAAACAACGCTGTAACCTTGACGAATTCGGCGAGAGATCTCTAGCCTCCTCCGTGGGAGCGTTCCCACGACGCCGTGCGTCCGCGCGGTGACATGAGGCGCCCGGTCGGGCGCCCCCACTCGCCCGAACGCTCACATCTTTCGGCGCCGGGGTGACTCCGCGCCGCGCAGGTCTCCGGGCCGCGCCGATCCGGCCGGCCGACATGGGATCGCACACTCGGGCGATCCCGTTCCCCGCCGCGGGGGAACGCTCACGGGTTCCTCTTCGCCAGTACGGAGGTGTCTTGACGCGAACCGGCCTCTCACCGGCCAAGAAAGCACTGCTCGCCCAGCGACTGGGCGGCCGCGTCGTCACGGCGGCGATTCCGCCGCGCCCTTCCGGAGCGGTGCCCCCGCTCTCCCCGGCGCAGGAACGGCTCTGGTTCCTGGAGCAGTACGCTCCCGGTACCTCCGCCTACACCGTGGCCTTCGCGGCCACGCTGGAGGGGGAGATCGACGCCGAGGCACTCGCCCGAGCGCTGACCGAGGTGGCCCTCCGGCACGAGAGCCTGCGCACCCGGCTGGTCACCACCGCCGACGGCGGTCCCGCGGTCGTCGTCGACGACGCGCCCGCGGTCGTGCTGCGGACCGCCGGCGACCTCGCGGAGATCGACGAGGAGCTGGCCAGGCCCTTCGACCTCGCCGCGGGCCCGCCGCTGCGGGCGCTCCTGGTCGGGCTTGGACCGTTCGAGCACGTACTGCTGCTCACCATGCACCACGCGATGACCGACGGCTGGTCGTGCGACATCGTCATGGAGGAGCTCCTCACCCTGCACGCCGCGTACCGTGCGGACCGCGACCCGGAGCTGCCGCCGGTGCCGGTGAGCTACGGCGACTACGCGCACTGGCAGCGGGAGCGCGACCACGCCGAGGAGATCCGCTACTGGCGGCGGCGTCTGGACGGGCTGCCCCCGCTGGAGCTCCCCGCCGACCGTCCGCGTCCTGCCGAGCAGAGCTGGGAGGGCGCCGCCTGTGGCGTGGCCCTGGACGCCGAGCTCAGCGCGGCGGTCGCCGCGCTGGGCCGCGCCCACGGCGCCACCCCGTACATGATCCTGCTCGCCGCCTTCGGGGTGCTGCTCTCGCGCTACTCGCGGCAGTACGACTTCGCGGTCGGCTCGCCCGTCTCCGGGCGGGACCTGCCCGAGCTGGAGCGGGTGGTCGGCGTGTTCGTCAACTCGCTGCCGATGCGCGCGGACCTGTCCGGCGACCCCACGTTCGCCGAACTGCTGGCCAGGGTCAGGGAGACGGCGCTGGACGCCTACGCCCACCAGGAGCTCCCCTTCGACCGGCTCGTCAGCGAGCTGGGCGTGGAGAGGGACGTCAGCAGGTCACCGGTGTTCCAGGTGATGTTCGCCCTGCAGAACTACCGCTCCAGGCCGCTGGAGGCCCCGGGCCTGACCATGACCCCCTACCCGGTGAAGGCCACGGCCAGCCGGTTCGACCTGGCCCTCTACCTGTTCGAGACCCCCCACGGGCTCGCCGGTCACCTCACCTACAGCACCGCGCTGTTCGACCCCGGCACCGTCGCGCGGATGGCGGCGTGCTTCGAGAACCTGATGAGGTCGATCGTCGCCGACCCCGGCGCGCCGATCTCCGAGCTTGAGATCCTCCCGCCGGACGAGCGTCGCCGGGTCCTGGCACTCGGCGAGTCCACTCCCGTGACCCCCTTCGGCGCCGGGCTGTTGCACGAGGCCGTGTCCGAGCGGGCCCGGCTCACCCCGGACGCCGTCGCGGTCGTGGCGGGCGACACCTCGCTCAGCTACGCGGAGCTCCAGGGGCGGGCGGAGCGGCTCGCGCGCCTGCTGCGGCGGGCCGGCGTGGGCCGCGGCGACCGGGTCGCCGTCTTCCTGGAGCAGTCGGCGGACACGGCCGTCGCGGTGCTCGGCGTGCTCAAGGCGGGCGCCGCCTATCTCCCGCTGGAGCCCGACCATCCCGGTGACCGGATCGCCTACGTGCTCTCCGACGCCGGGGCGCGGGTGGCCGTGACCGCGTCCGACCTCCGTGACCGCCTGCCGGAGGGGCTGCCCACGGTCGGAGTCCCCGCCTCGGGCGACCCGGAAGGCGACCTGGAAGGCGACCCGGAAGGCGCCGAGGACTCCGACGGGCAGGGCGCCGGGCCGGTGGAGAGCGGCGTGACCCCCGACGACCTGGCGTACGTCATCTACACCTCGGGGACCACCGGGCGGCCCAAGGGCGTGGCCGTGCAGCACCGGCAGGTCATGGTCTATCTCGCCGGGGTGCGGGAGCGGCTGGAGATCGAGCCGGGCGGGGTGTTCGGACTGCTCCAGTCGCTCGCCTTCGACTTCGGGGTGACGATCTTCTACCTGTGCCTGATGACCGGGGGCGCGCTGCACCTCATCCCCCCGCGCACGGCCGCACCGGAACTGGCGGCCTACTTCCGCAGGCACGGCGTCGACTATCTCAAGATCACCCCATCCCACCTTGCGGCGCTGCTCGCCGACGCGACCCCGGACGAACTGCTCCCCGGCAGGCTGCTGATCCTCGGCGGCGAGGCGGCACCGCGCGCCTGGGCCGCGGAGCTCGCGGCGGCCGGGCGGTGCCGGGTGATCAACCACTACGGCCCCACCGAGGCCACCGTCGGTGTCACCACCTACTCCGTCGAGCCCGGCACCGCTTCCGGAGTCGTGCCGGACGGCGCCGCCCCCGCCCCCCGGGCCGCCTCGGGGGCCGCTCCGGGGGCAGGGACGGCGCTGCCCATCGGATCGCCCATGCCCGGGGCGCTGGTACACGTGCTCGACGACAACCTGCGGCCGGTCCCGGCCGGGGTTCCCGGCGAGCTCTACCTGGGCGGCGACCGCCTGGCCCGCGGCTACCTGGGCCGTCCCGGGCTGACCGCCGACCGCTTCCTGCCCGACCCGTACGGCGCCCCCGGTGCCCGGATGTACCGCAGCGGCGACCTCGGCCGCTGGCTGCCCGGCGGGGAGCTGGAGTTCCTCGGCCGGCGTGACCTGCAGGTGAAGGTCCGCGGCTACCGGGTGGAGCCGGCGGAGGTGGAGGCGGTGCTCTCCGAGCATCCGGGGGTGAGGGGCGCCGTCGTGGATCTGAGAGGCGGGCGCCTGGTCGCCTACCTGGTCGGACCGGCCGGCCCGGCTGCCCCGGAGGCCGCCGAGATGCGGTCCTGGCTGGCCGAGCGGCTCCCCGACTACATGATCCCGGCCCGCTACGTGTGGCTGGACGAGCTGCCGCTGAAATCCCACGGCAAGGTCGACAGGTCGAAGCTACCGGATCCCGCCGCCGAGGTCTCGGCCGCGGGGTTCGTGCCGCCGGAGACCGCGCTGGAGGAGACGGTCGCCGGGATCTGGGCCGAGATCCTGGAGGTGGAGCGGGTCGGCGCGCTCGACGACTTCTTCGATCTGGGCGGCCACTCGCTGCTCGCCATGCGGGTGATCGCCCGGCTGCGCGCGCAGGTCCCCGAGCGGGCGGTGACCGTGCTGGAGCTGTTCAAGAACCGCACGGTCAGGGAACTGGCCCGGCTGCTGGAGACCGGCGGCGACGGCGGGCGAGAGCTGCTGCACCGGCTCACCCCGCCCCGCACCGCCAAGGCCACCATGGTCTGCGTGCCGTTCGGCGGCGGCAGCGCCGTCGTCTACCAGCCGCTGGCCGACGCGCTGCCCGCCGACTGGGCGCTGTACTCGGTCGCGGTTCCGGGGCACGAGCTCGGCGAGCGGTCGCGGCCGTTCGACGAGGTCGCCCGCGAGTGTGCCGAGGAGATCCTCGCCGGGGTGCGCGGGCCACTGGTGCTCTACGGGCACTGCGGGCTCGGCGTCATGCTGATCGTGGAGATCGCCCGGCACCTGGAGGCGGCGGGCCGCCCGGTCGACGCGATCTACCTCGGCGGCGTGTTCCCCTTCGCCCGCCCAGGGCGCGGCCTGGGCTGGCTCGGCACCCTGATGGACCGGATGACCAGCGACCAGGGCAGGATCAACGCGCTCTCCGCGGCGGGGCTCGACGTCGAGGAGTTCGAGCGTGACCAGCTCAGGCTGATCATCGAGAACCGCCGCCAGGGCACCCGCATGGCGGAGCGCTACTTCACCCGGCTGTTCGAGGAGGAGGAGGCCCGGCCCTTCGCGGCACCGGTCATCGCGGTGGTGGGGGAGCGGGACCCGGCGACCGAGTTCTACCAGGAGCGCTACCGCGAGTGGCTGCGCCTGTCCGGCACCGCCGCCTGCGTGGTGCTGGACGAGGCCGGGCACTTCTTCGTGAAGTACCGGGCGCGGGAACTGGCCGACATCCTCACCGGTACCCACCTGGCCCTGGCCCGAGGACAGACCGCGCCGCTGGAACGCACCGAGGACTCCACCTGGTGGCTCCAGGGCGTCTCCGGCGAGCCCCACCGCTCCGACTCGCCCCCCGCCCTCGCCCCCGTGCCCGAGTCCGGCGCCGCGGAGGGCTCCGACGGCGCCACGCGGACCGGCGGCCGGGCCGGCCTCCGGATGGTCGGCCCCGACGAGCCCGGCACCGGCACTGTCACCGCCCCCGCCTCCGGCGGGCCTCCGCCCGGCATGCGGCGGTTCCTGCTGGTCTCGGTGGGGCAGCTGGTCTCGATCACCGGGTCCGCGCTGACCGAGTTCGCCATCCCGATCTGGATCTACCTGACCACCGGGTCGCTGGCCAGGTTCGCGCTGTTCGCGGTGCTGGGACTGGTGCCCGGCATGCTGGTGGCGCCGCTCGCCGGAGCGATCGTGGACCGTTACGACCGGCGCAGGGTCATGCTGTGCGGGGACGTCGGCGCCGGGAGCACGCAGCTCGCGCTGGGCGTGCTGCTCTGGACCGGAAATCTGCAGATCTGGCACATATATCCGTTGCTCGTCTGCCTGTCGATCGCGCTGACCTTCCAGCGGTTCGCCTACGGCTCGGCGATCCCGCAGCTGGTCCCCAAGCGGTTCCTCGGCCATGCCAACGGCGTCGTCCAGATGGCCACGGGCACCGCCCAGCTCGTCGTGCCGCTGATCGCGACCGGGCTGATGGCCACGATCGGGCTGGAGGGCATCCTCATCATCGACGTCGCCAGCTACCTGGTCGCCACGCTGGTCCTGCTGTTCGTCCGCTTCCCGACCGCCATGCCCTGGCGCCGCAGGGAGAGCGTCCTGGCCGAGATGGCGAACGGCATCCGCCACTCGTGGGGCAACCCCGGCTTCCGCGGCATGCTTGTGTTCTTCGCGGTGCTCAACGTCTTCCTGTCGCCGCTCTTCCTGATGATCTCCCCACTGGTCCTGTCGTTCGCGACACTCGACGACGTCGGCAGGGTCGCGTTCGCGGGAGGGCTCGGGGTCTTCCTCGGCGGCCTGCTGATGACCGTCTGGGGCGGGCCCCGCAGGCGGCGCCTGTACGGGGTGCTGCTCGCCACGCTCGCCCTGGCGGTGTTCTGCGTGCTCACCGGATTCCAGCAGAACCTCGCCCTGATCGCGGTCGGCTCGTTCGGCATGTCGTTCTGCCTGACCCTGCTGAACGGCGTCTACGCCACGATCATCCAGGTCAAGGTGGCACAGCGGTTCCACGGCCGGGTCATCGCGCTCAACACCCTCGTCGCCTGGTCCACCCTGCCGATCGGCTTCGGCCTGGTCGCGCCGTACGGCAGCGCCCTGTTCGAGCCGCTGCTCGCCCCCGAAGGCCCGCTGGCCGGCACCGTCGGCCTGCTGATCGGCACCGGCGAGGGCCGCGGCATCGGTTTCATGTACGCCTGCTTCGGGCTGGCCATCGCCGTCATCGCGCTCGTCGCCATGCGCGTGCGGGTGCTGGCCCGCTTCGACGCCGACGTACCCGACGCGCTCCCCGACGACCTGGTCGGTTTCGAGGCTCTGCGGAGCCGTACCCGCAAGAAAGAGGAGGTTGGGTCATGAGTTTCCTGGTGGTGCTCAACGACGAGGAGCAGTACTCGATCTGGCCGGCGGGCAGGGAGCTGCCCGCCGGGTGGCGGGCCGAGGGTTTCGAGGGGGACAGGGAGGGCTGCCTCGCCCACATCGACGAGGTGTGGACGGACATGCGCCCGCTCAGCGCGCGGGGGGAGGTGGCATGACCGACCCGCTGGCCTCCAGGATCGCCGGGATGATCTCCGTCGCCTGCGACGGGCGGCTCACCGCCGACGAGATCGCCGGCTCCGACACCTCCCTGTCCGCGCTGGGCGTCACCTCGCTGGCGCTGCTCCGGCTCATCGACGCCGTCGAGGACGAGTTCGACGTCGCCCTCGACCTCGGCGGGGGCGCCGCCTACCTCGACAGCTTCCCGCTGCTGGTCGGTTACCTGAGCGAGCGGACCTCGTGAGCCCGGAGACCGTGCCGCAGATGCTCGCGCTCCGCGCCGAGCAGGACCCCGAGCGGGAGGCGGTGATCGTCGAGGGCGTCGCGTCGATGACGTTCGGCGAGTGGGACCGGCGCTCGGACGACGTCGCGCACGGGCTGCTCGACCGCGGCGTGCGGCGGGGCGACCGGATCGGGCTGCTCTTCGGGAGCCGGGACTGGGTCGACTTCGCCGTCGCCTACTGCGCGGTCCAGAAGACCGGCGCCGTCGCCGTGCCGCTCTCCGACCGGCTCGCGCCCGCCGAGGTACGGCACATGCTGGAACACTGCTCGGCCTCGGCCCTGCTGTGCGGGCGCGACCTCACCCCGCCGGAAGGCGACCGCTGGAGCGCGGCCGTCGCGGAACTGGAGGGGGGGACGGCGGGGCCGCCCGGGGTGCGGGTCGAGCCCGCGGACCTGGCCCAGATCCTCTACACCTCGGGCACCACGGGGCTGCCCAAGGGCGTGGGCGCCAGCCACGCCAACCTGGCCTTCGGCTGCGAGACCCGCTCCAACCGCCGCAGGTTCGGCCACTCACGCCACCTGCTGCACGCCTTCCCGATCGGTACCAACGCCGGTCAGACGATGCTGATGAACGCGCTGGACGCCCGTCCGGCCATGCTCACCCTCGGGCGTTTCACCCCCGGTCGTCTCGCCCGGCTGATCGAGTCGCGCCGGGTCGGCACCGTGTTCGTCGTACCCGCCATGGCCATCGAGTTCCTCAACGCGGGACTGCACGAGCGCCACGACATGTCGAGCGTCCTGCTGCTCGGTTCAGCCGCCTCTGCCCTGCCGCCCGCGGTGGCCGCGCGCCTGGCCGACGCCTTCCCCAACGCGACGGTCACCAACTACTACACCTCCACCGAGGCCGCTCCCGCCCAGACCATCATGATCTTCGATCCGTCCAGGCCGGGGGCGCTGGGACGGCCCGCGTTCGGCGGGGCCCTGCGCATCACCGACGCGCACGGCGACCCGCTGCCCCCGGGAGAGACCGGCGAGGTCTGGATGCGCTCACCCACCGCCACCCGCTTCTACTACCGGGACGAGCAGGCGGGCGCCGAGGCGTTCAGGGGCGGCTGGGTGCGGATGGGGGACATCGGCCGCCTGGACGCCGAGGGCTACCTCCACCTCGTCGACCGGGAGAGCGACGTGGTCAAGTCGGGCGCGTTCAAGGTCTCCACGCTCCAGGTGGAGGCGGCGCTCCACGAGCACGAGGCCGTCGCGGAGGCCGCGGTGCTCGGCGTCCCGCACCCGGTACTCGGCAGCGTGCTCGCCGCGGCGGTGGTGCTGCGGTCCGCCGGGACCTCCGGCGGGGATCTACGGGCCTTCCTGATGGACCGCCTGGCCGGGCACGAGCTCCCCGAACGGGTGCTCGTCGTCGACACCCTGCCCAGGAACCAGTCGGGAAAGGTCGTCAAAAGGGAGCTGCGGGGCCTGTTCGAGGTCGCCGCGACAGGTCAGACGGAAGGCGCGTGAAGATGTCGATGTCGCTCACAGCGGGATGGGACCGGGCGACCTTCGCCCAGCACGGGATGTGGATCACCGAGCGGATGGGCGCCGGTGGCCGGGTCTACGCGATGCCGCTCACCCTGCGGCTCGACGGCCCGCTCGACACCGGTGCGATGCTCGCCGCCTGTGCCGCGGCCGTCGAGCGACATCCCGTGCTCGCCGCGGTCCTGGCGGAGCGGGACGGCGAGGTCCGCCTGCTCCCCGGCAAGGTGCCCCCGCCGATCCGCTTCGAGGAGACCCCGCCCGAGCCCGGCCGGCTTGAGGAGGAGGTGGCGCGCCCCTTCGACCTGGAGTCGGGTCCGCCGGCCAGGTTCACCCTCTTCAGGCTGGGGGCCGAGCGGCACCTGCTGCAGATCGTCGCCCACCACGCCGTCTTCGACGGCGTCTCCAAGGATCTGCTGCTCCGTGACATCGCCGCAGCCTACGGGGGTTCCGCCCTCGCCCCCCTGACGCTCTCCTGCGACGAGATCGCCCGCGCCGAGCAGGGCCGGGTCGCCGCCGCGCTGGAGGAGGCGGCGGAGTTCTGGCGGCCGAGATGGCAGGACGGGCAGGACCTGCTGCTGCCCGGCCTCACCCGCACCTCGCTGCGCGCCGCGCCCGGTGACACCGTGGAGTTCCGTCTCGGCGGCGAGGTCGCCGCCATCGCCGCCGACCTGGGCCTGACCCGCTTCGAGGTCGTGCTGGCCGCACTGCACACGCTCCTGTACGGGTACGGCAACGCCCGCGTCACGGTGGCGGTGGACCTGTCCACCAGGACCGAGGAGACGCGCGAGCACGTGGGGGCGTTCGTCAACGAGCTGCCCGTGGCCTCCAGCCCGGCCGGGACGTTCGCCGAGTTCGCCTTGTCGATCAGGGAGGAGCTACGGGCGATCTACCGCTATCGCGAGATTCCCCTGGCCAGGGCGCTGGGCGGGATCAGCCCGCGCTCCGCGCTCACCCCCGTCTCGGTCAGCTACCGCAGACGCCCGGCCGATGACCCCTCCTTCGCGGGGCTGGACGCCTCGGTCGACTGGACGGCGTCCAACGGCGCGGTCCGCAACACCCTGCACCTGCAGGTCGTCGACGGCGCCGACGGCACGGCCGGGGCCGAGGCCCGCCTGCGGTTCAATCCCGAGATCCTGGACCGCGCCGCCTGCGAGGGCGTCGCCGAGCAACTGCGGGTTCTGCTCGCCGGCATCGCGGCCCGCCCCGGCGCCCCGCTCGACGAGCTGCCCCTGCCTCCCCGGATCGTCCCCGACGATCAGGCCGATCACGGCCTCGTCACCGGTCCGGTCTCCGGCGGCGAAGGCGCCAGAGGGGAGGACGCCGAGCTCCTCGGACAGGTCACGGCGATCTGGTGCGAGGTGCTCGGTGTGGACACGGTCCAGCCGGACGACGACCTGTTCGACCTCGGTGGTCACTCGCTGACGATCACCCAGATCATCGCCCGTGTCCGGGACGGGATGGGTGTCGAGCTCTCCTTCGAGGTGTTCATCGACTCCCCGACCGTCGAGGGCGTCGTCGAAGAGATAGCCAGAGCCCGATGACGGCCGAATCCGGGTCATCGGTGGTGACCGTCGAGTTCTCCGGGGCGCGGGGCGGCGAGTCGCCGCTCACCTGGGGCCAGCTGGCCATCTGGAGGATCACCCGGTGGCTTGAGGACGGCGACCCGTACTTCAACATGCCCTGGGTGCTGCCCGTCTACGGCAGGCACACCCAGGATGCCGTCATCGGCGCCCTGCGCGGCCTCGTCGAGCGGTACGAGACCCTCAGGACCACCTGTGAGGACGCCGCCGGCGGGCCGGTCCAGCGGGTGGCGAGCCGGGGCCGGTTCGACGTCGAGGTGGTCGACGCCGGGGAGGACAAGCCACTCGCCGCCGCCAAGAAGGTGTCCGAGGGGCTGGCCGCCAGGGGCTTCGACTACGCGGTCGAGCTGCCGTTCCGCTGCGCCGTCGTGACCGTCGGCGGCCGGCCGCGCGCGGTGGCCTTCGCGCTGTCCCACCTGGCGGTGGACGGCTGGGCGCTGGACGTGCTCGCGGGTGACTGGCGGGCGCTGCTGGCCGGGGACGAGCTGCCCGCTCCCGGATGGCAGCCGCTGGACCAGGCCGCCTTCGAGCGTGAGGGGGCGGGAGCGGCCCGCGGTGAGCGGGCGCTCCGCCACTGCCGCGCCGAGCTTTCGAGGGCGCCGGAGACCATGTTCGACTTCCCCCGCATCACGGCGGAGGAGCCGAGGTTCGTCCGGGTCGGCATGGAGTCGGTGGCCGTCGCCGCCGCCGCCGAGATCCTGGCCGAGCGGTGGTCGGTCAGCACGGCCAGCGTGCTGACCACGGCGAGCGCGGTGCTGCTGGGCGCGCTCACCGGGCACCGCCGGGTGGTCATGCAGCTGATCGTGGCCAACCGGCACGACCCCAGGACCGCGGCCATGGCCGGCACCGCGGTGCAGGACGGGCTCCTCGTCCTCGACCTGCCGGACGGGACGTTCGCCGACGTGGTCCGTGCCGGGCACCGGCGGGCGTTGACGGCCTACCGCAACGCGCACTACGACCCGTACCGGATGATGGCGCTGCGCGAGGAGATCGGAAGGGAGCGTGGCGGTCCCGTCGACCTGTCCGCCTACTTCAACGACGCGCGGACCACCGCTCACTGGCCCAACCTGCCCAAGGGGGATCCGGCCGCGGTCGCCGCCCTCACCGAGCGGACCAGGTTCTTCCCGGTCGGCGCCTGGGACGCGGTGGACGCCACGGTCTTCTTCGCCACCGGGCCCGCCACGAACACCTGCCGGCTCTACCTGCTGACCGACACCGCCTGCCTGCCGCGCTCCACCGCCTACGCGCTGCTGGGCGGGGTGGAGAGGCTGCTGGTCAGGGCCGTGGCCGAGGAGGTGGCGCTGGACGAGGTCGCCGAGCTGTGCGGCATCGTCCCGATCGAGCGCCCCGCCGTCCGGGAGGCGGCCCTTCCCGGTACGCCGGAGAGCAGCCCGGCGACGGCGAGATCCAGGGAGGTGGCCGGTGACCACGCCTGACCCCCGTGTCGCCGCGGAGACGGACCTCGTGGTGCGGGAGTCCGCGCCGGAGCACGCGGCGCAGGACCGGCGCGAGGAACTGCTCGGCCGGCTGGCGCGGCTGTCGCCGGAACGGCGCGCGGCGCTGCTGGCGGCGGCGCGGGAGCGGGACGGGGGCAGGCGGTGGCCGCTGTCGTTCGGGCAGGAGCGTCTCTGGTTCCTCAGCAGGTTCGACCCCGGCGACACCACGTACCACACCCCCTGGTGCGTGCGGCTGCGCGGCCCCGTCGACGTGCGGGCGCTCGCCGCCGCCTTCACCCGCGTCGCCGAGCGGCACCACGTGCTGCGCACCCGGTTCCGGCTGGCCGGTGACCGTCCCGTCCAGATCGTCGTGCCCGTCGCGCCGGTGCCGGTGGAGCGGGCGGACGTCACCGGCGACCCGGCCCCGGCCGTCGTGGAGTTCGTGAACCGGCCGTTCGACCTCGAAGGCGGCCCGCCGCTGCGCGTGGCGCTGCTGCGGCTGGGCGAGGAGCACTTCCTGCTCTGCATCGTCCTGCACCACATCGTCGTCGACGGCTGGTCGCTGGACGTCCTCATGCGGGAGGTGACCGAGTGCTACGCCGCCCACCGCGAGGGCAGGCCGCCGGCGCTGGAGGAGCTCCCGGCGCAGTACCCGCAGCTCGCCGAGGAGGACAGGCGCCGCGCCGACCGGGACGAGGACGCCTCCCACCTCGACCACTGGACCCGCGCGCTCGCCGGGGTGCCGGCGCTCGACCTCCCCGCCGACCATCCTCGTCCCGCCCGCTGGAGCGGGCGCGGCGGGCAGGAGAGCCTGCTCGTGCCCGACGAGGTGATCACCCGGCTGGAGGACGTCGCCAGGAGCGCGCGCTGCACGCTCTTCATGGCGCTGCTCGCCGCCTACCAGGCGACCCTCTCGCTGGCCTCCGGGCAGCGGGATCTGTGCGTCGGGGTGCCGGTCTCCGGCCGGGACCGTACCGAGATCGAGCCGCTGATCGGCTACTTCGCCGGCACGCTCGTGCTCCGTGCCGACCTGTCGGGCGACCCCACCTTCCTCGAACTGATGAAACGCACCCGGCTGACCCTCTTCCGGGGACTCCAGCACGCCGGCACGCCGTTCGAGCGGATCCTCGCCTCGTTGCGCCTGCCCCGTGACCTGAGCAGGCCGCCGCTCTTCCAGGCCATGTTCAACCTGCACAACCTGCCCAAGGACGACCTGCTGCGGACCACGATGGGCGACCTGTCGGCCGAGGTCTACCCCGTCCCCGCGACGGGCCGTACCAAGGCCGAGGTGTCCGTGGACGCCTGGCGGGGGCCCGAGGGCCTCGGCGGCGTCCTCGACTACAGCAGTGACCTGTTCTCCGCCGGAACCGCGCGGCGCCTGGCCCGCACCTTCACCGACGTGGTGGAGCGGGCCGGGACCGACCCGGGCCTCCGGCTGTCCGACCTGAGAGGTGTACGACCGTGGTGATGTCCTCCCCGGCGCGAGAGCCGGGACTCACGGCACCAGACCCGCAGGGAGAGGGCATGGTGACGGTGCCGGAGCTGATCCGCGACCGGCCGGCGACGGCACCCGACGCGGTGGCGGTCAGCGGGCAGGGTGGCGAGCTGACCTACCGGGAGCTGCACCGGCGGGTCGACGACCTCGCCGCGCTGCTGCGCGAGTGGGGAGTGGGCCCCGAGGTCCCGGTCGGGCTGTGCATGGAGCGCACCACGGGGATGGTCGTCGCGGTCCTGGCGGTCTGGGCCGCCGGAGGCGCGTACGTCCCGCTCGACCCCGCCTTCCCCGAGGACAGGCTGCGGCTCATGCGCCAGGACGCCGGGATCGGCCTGGTGCTGACCCAGGCCGGCGTGGACCGGCGCCTGCTGGCCGGAGTCCCTCGGATCCTCGTGCTCGCCCCGGACGGTACCGCCCCCACCGCCCGCCGCGACACGCCGCGGGGACCGCGGGGCGACCTGGCGTACGTGATGTACACCTCGGGCTCCACCGGGCGGCCCAAGGGGGTGGAGGTCCCGAGGCGCGCCGTGCGGAACCTGCTCGGCTCGTTCGCCGAACGGCTGAAGCTCACGCCCGAGGACCGCTGGCTCGCCGTCACCACCCTGTCGTTCGACATCTCCGTCCTGGAGTTGCTGCTCCCCCTGGCGTGCGGGGCGCGGGTCGTCGTGGCCTCCGCGAGCCAGGCGGCCGACGGCCGGAGGTTGCGGGAGCTGGCGGTCGCCGAGCGGATCACGGCGCTGCAGGCCACCCCGGCCACCTGGCGCATCCTGCTGGAGGCCGGCGGAGTGCCGGAGACGATCCGCACCCGGCTCTGCGGGGGAGAGGCGCTGCCGCGCGACCTCGCCGACGCGCTCCTCGCCCCGGGGACGAGCCTGTGGAACGTGTACGGGCCGACCGAGACGACCGTGTGGTCCACCGCGGGGATCGTCGCGCCCGCACCGGCCCGGGTCGTGCTGGGGGAGCCGATCTCCGAGACGTCCCTGTACCTCCTGGGCGACGACGGCCTGCCGGTCGCGGACGGCGAGGCCGGGGAACTGCACATCGGCGGGGCCGGGGTGGCCCGCGGCTACCGGGGCATGCCCGCCCTGACCGCCGCCCGCTTCCTGCCCGACCCCTTCGCGGCCGGCGGGGGAGGGCGCATGTACGCGACCGGCGACCTCGTCCGGCGCACCCCGGACGGCCGCCTGGAGTACCTGGGCAGGGCCGACAGCCAGGTCAAGGTGCGGGGGTTCCGCATCGAGCTGGAGGAGATCGAGACGGTCCTGCGCTCGGTGGAGGGGGTGCGCCAGGCCGCCGTCGGTGTCCACCGGGGACCGGACGGCCTGCCCACGCTGGTGGCCTACCTGGTCGGTGCGGAGGGAGCGGCACCGGAAGGGCCGTGGGAGGCGCTGCGCGCCAGACTCAGGGCGAGCCTGCCCGAGTACATGGTGCCCGCGCACCTCGTCACCCTCGACGCCCTGCCGCTCACCCCCAACGGCAAGCTCGACCGCGCGGCGCTGCCGGCGCCCGACCGGGCTCGGGCGTCGACGACCCCCTACCGGGCGCCGTCGAGTTCGGCGGAGGACGAGCTCGCCGCGATGTGGGAGGAGGTGCTGGGAATCGAGCGGCCGGTCGGGGTCGACGACGACTTCTTCGAGCTCGGCGGGCACTCGCTGACGGCCGCCCAGATCATCGCCAGGGTCCAGTCGCGCTTCGGCGTCGCCGTGCCGCTGGTGGCGCTCTTCGAGCATCCGACCGTCGCCGGGCTCGCCCGGCAGCTGGACCGCCTGGACGACGACGACCTGGACCTCGTCGAGGTCGCCGCGCTGCGCGAGCAGCTCGACGGCCTCGGTGCCGAGGAACTCGCGGCGATCTTCGACGAACTGGGGCCGGGCGCGTGAGGGCGCCCCTGTCCCCGGCGCAGGAGCGGCTCTGGATCCTGCAGCGCGTCGATCCGGACGACGCCTCCTACAACATGTATCTCGTACGCCTGCTTCGCGGCCCCCTCGACCAGGCCGCGCTGATCTGGGCGCTCACCGACGTGCTGACCCGCCACGAGAGCCTGCGCACCAGGTTCACCGAGGAGGACGGCGTTCCCTGGGCCGTGGTGGAGAGCGGGGCACCCGGGATCGAGTGGCTGCGCTCCGGGAGCCGCGAGGACGCGGAACGCCTGGTGGCCGAGCGGACCAACGAGCCGTTCGACCTGGAGGCCGGGCCTCCGCTGCGGGTGGCGGTGATCCGGATAACCGACGACCGGCATGTGCTCTGCGTCACGATGCACCACATCATCTCGGACGGCTGGTCGCTCAACGTCATCCTGGACGACCTGGCCGACTGCTACACCGCGCGCCTCGCCGGGGCCGAACCCCGGCTGCGCCCGTTGCCGGTCCAGGCGGGCGACTACGCGCGCTGGCAGCGGCGCAGGGCCGAGCGGGCCGTGCCGTACTGGCGGGAGAGGCTCGCCGCGCCGCCCCCGGTCGAGCTGCCGTTCCGCCGGGAGGGGGCGGGGAGCGGGCGGGGCGAGTTCCAGGGTGTCCGGTTGTCACCCGAGACGGCGCGGCGGCTGGAGCGGCTGGCCGCCGAGCAGCGCACCACCCTGTTCACCGTGCTGGTCGCCGCGTACCAGACGTTGCTGCTGCGGCACACCGGGCAGACCGACGTCCTGGTCGGCACCGTCGTCGCGGGGCGGGACCGGGTCGAGCTGGAACCGATGGTCGGATACGTCTCCCAGACGGTGATCCTCCGCGGGGACCTGTCGGGCGACCCGCCGTTCACCGGCCTGATCGGCCGCAGCCGTGGCGAGGTCCTCGCCGCGCTGGGCAACTTCTCGGTCCCCTTCGAGGAGCTCGGCCACCCCGTGGAGTCGCTGCTGTCCTCCATGCTCATCCTGCACAACCAGGACGCCGGTCCCCGGCGGGCGTTCGGCGAGCTGACCGTGACCGACATCGACGCCGGATTCCGGCAGGCCAAGGTGGACCTCCTCGTCGAGGTGTGGTCCGACGAGAACGGGCTCGGCCTCTCCCTCTGCCATGACACGGGCCTGTTCGAGGCGGCAGAGGTCGGCCGCCTGGCCGCCAGGTTCGCCCTGCTCCTCGAATCCGTCGCGGCCCGCCCCGACACCCCGCTCTCCGCCCTGCCGATCTGGACCGACGCCGACCACGCCGACATCCACACCCTGTCGGCCGGGCCGTCCGGCGCCGAGCTCGCCGGGGACGTCCTGGTGCCCGAGATGATCCACCAGGCCGCGCGGCGGACGCCCGAGGCCGTCGCCGTGGTCTGCGGGCGGGAGAGCGTCACGTACGGCGAGTTGCTGGCTCGCGCGGGCGCGCTCGCCGAGGTCCTCCGTGACGGCGGGGTCGGCCGCGGCGACGTCGTCGGGGTCTGCCTGCCCCGCTCGATCGAGGCGATCACCGCGCTGCTCGCCGTCTGGTGGGCGGGGGCCGCCTACCTGCCGTTCGACCCCGACGTCCCGGACGAGCGGCTGGCCTTCTCGATGGCGGACGGCTCGGCCACCCACCTGATCACCCTGCGCGAACCGCCGCCGGGCCGCGTCGCCGTCGCCCCCGCGCCACCCGCGCTTCCCGGGGGCGCCGTCGGCGCCCCCGCCTCCCTCCGGGGCGCGACCGTGCCGCTGGACGCCGCGTACGTCATCACCACCTCGGGCTCCACCGGCGTGCCCAAGGGCGTGCTGGTGGAGCACGGCGCGCTGGCCGCGCGGGTGCGGTGGATGCGCGCGGACTACGGCCTGACCTCCGGCGACCGGGTCGTCCAGTTCGCCTCGCTCAGCTTCGACGCCCATGTCGAGGAGGTCTTCCCGGCGCTGGCCGCGGGGGCCACGCTGGTGCTCCTCCCCGACGGGGCGACGAGCCTGCCCGACCTGCTGGCCTCGCCGGAGGGCGAGGCGGTCACCGTGCTCGACCTGCCGAGTGCGTACTGGCACTCACTGGCCGAGGAGCCGGGCGAGACCGCCTGGCCCGCCTCGCTCCGCCTGGTGATCCTCGGTGGTGAGCAGGTCTCCGCGGCGGCGGTGGAGCGCTGGCGCGGCCTGCTCGGCGACCGGGTCCGGCTGGTCAACACCTACGGCCCGACCGAGGGGACGGTGATCGCCACCGCCGCCGACCTCGGGGCGCGCGACGTCGTGGGCCGCCCGCCGATCGGCGGCCCGATCGCGGAGACCACCGTCCGGGTGCTCGACGACAGGGGAGAGCCCCTGCCACCCGGCGCGGCCGGGGAGCTGGTCATCGGCGGGGCCGGGGTGGCCCGCGGCTATCTCGGCAGGCCGGCGCTCACCGCCGATGCCTTCGTCCCCGATCCGTACGGTGCCCCCGGGGCGCGCCGCTACCGGACGGGGGACCGGGCGCGGTGGCGCTCCGACGGGCGGCTGGAGTTCCTGGGGCGGCTGGACGCGCAGCTGAAGATCCGAGGTTTCCGGATCGAGCCGGGTGAGGTGGAGAGCCGCCTGCTCGCCCATCCGCAGGTGGGCCAGGCCTTCGTGACCGGCCGGGGCGAGGAGCTCGTCGCCTACGTCACCGGCACCGCGGATCCGGCGGACCTCAGGGAACACCTGGGGCACTCGCTCCCGCGCCAGCTCGTCCCCGCCGCCTGGGTGAGCCTGGAGGCGTTCCCCCTCACCCCGGGCGGCAAGATCGACCGCGCCGCGCTCCCCGAACCGGTCGCCGCCTCCTCCGCCGAGCGGGTCGCGCCGCGCACGGACGCGGAAAGGCTGGTGGCCGGGATCTGGGACGAGTTGCTCGGCACGGGGGCGGTTGGTGTCTTCGACGACTTCTTCGCACTCGGCGGGCACTCCCTGCTGGCGACCCGGGTGGCGGCGCGGATCAGGCGGGCCACCGGCATCGAGGTCCCGATCCGGACCGTCTTCGCCATGAGCACCGTCGCCTCACTCGCCGAGGCGCTGGAGGAACTGCTGATCAAGGAACTGGACGCCCTGACCGACGAGGAGGCCATGGACCTGCTCGCGGGCACCGACCATTCCTGATCCCGCCGGTGGCGCTCTCGGGCGCGCTCCCGACGGGAATCCGGTGTCGGCCGGGGGCTGTTGATAAGGGAGGGAGGCGGCGTAGCATCCGGGCACGCCTCGTGTTGTCGGGCGCTTGTTCGGAGTCGTGAGTCACGAGGATGCGAGGCCCCAATGAGCGTTGTGCAGCCCGGTCCCGACCCGAGGTCGGCGCTCGCGGAGCCGACACGCAGGGTGGGGCCCTGGTGGGTGGCCGGCATCTCGCTGGCCAACCTGGCGCTCTGGATGGGGTACTTCGGGCCGCTCCAGGTCCTGCTTCCCTCGCAGGTGGCGGTGGTCGACCCGGCGGGCAAGGAGGGGGCGCTGGCGCTGGTGACCGGACTGGGGGCCGCCGTCGCGATGCTGTTCAACCCCATCGCGGGGGCGTTGTCCGACCGCACGGCGGGGCGGTTCGGACGCAGGCACCCGTGGTCGCTGGCCGGGGCATTGGTCGGCGCGGGGGCGCTGGTCCTGCTGGCGGGGCAGGGGACGATCGCCGGCCTGGCGGCCGGCTGGTGCCTCGCGCAGGCCGGGCTCAACGCGATGCAGGCCTCGCTCACCGCCGGGGTGCCCGACCACGTGCCGGTGAGCCAGCGGGGTGAGGTGTCGGGCTGGATCGGGATTCCCCAGTCGCTGGGGGTGGTGCTCGCCGTGGTCCTGGTCACCATGGTCGCCACCACCACCGAATCCGGATATTTCCTGATAGCGGTGCTGATCCCGTTCTGCGTGCTCCCCTTCGTTCTCACCACCCCCGACCCTCGCCTGGCGGCCAGGCCCCCCTTCGAGCTCGGGGCCTTCCTGAGAGGTTTCTGGATCAGCCCCCGCGCCCACCCCGACTTCTTCTGGGCCTGGCTGACCCGCTTCCTGATGCAGCTCGGCAACGCCGTCGCCACGCTCTACCTGCTGTACTTCCTCACCGACGCGGTCGGCTACGAGCGGCTCTTCCCCGGCGAGCGGGCCGAGGACGGCCTGCTCACGCTGATCCTGATCTACACCACGACGGTCGTGCTCACCACCGTCGTCGCGGGCGTCGTCTCCGACCGGCTCGGCCGCCGCAGGGCGCTCGTCACGGCCTCCGGCTTGATCAGCCTGGTCCCCGCGGTGATGCTCGCGTTCTGGCCGCTGTGGCCGGTGGCGACGGTCGGCGCCGCGATCATGGGGGTCGGCTTCGGCATCTACCTCTCGGTCGACAACGCCCTGGTCACCCAGGTCCTGCCGGCCGCCGAGGGACGTGCCAAGGATCTCGGTGTCATCAACATCGCCAACTCGGGACCCCAGGTGCTCGGCCCGGTCATCGCCGGTCCCATCGTGGCCGGTCTCGGCGGCTATCCGGTCCTCTACCTGACCTCCGCGGCCCTCGCCCTGCTCGGCGCCGCCCTCGTCTGGAAGATCCGCTCGGTGCCCTGACCGTACGGCCGGACGCCGTCCGCCGCCGGGAGCCGTGCCCCGCGCGTGCGCGGCACGGCTCTTCGGGGGCGCCGGCCGGTCGGCGCCCCTTCAGCGCCCGCTCAGGCGGCGGACGGCGAGGGTGGCCACCCGGACGGCGGCCGAGGGGGAGAGGCGGGTACCGCGCCAGGCGAGGCGGCCGGCGGCGGGCGCCACGATGAGGGCGCGGTTGCGGGCCATGCCCCTGATGATGTCGGCGGCCAGCGCGTCGACGGAGTAGAGACGGCCCATGGTCCTGCTCGCCGACTCGCGGGCGCCGGCGCCGGTCGGGGTCTGCGGCAGGCCGGGATTGGCGTTGTCGAGCAGCGGGGTGTCGGTGAACCCGGGGCAGACCACGCTCACCCGGACACCGTGGGCGGCGGCCTCGGCGCGCAGGGCGAGCGAGAGACCGACCACCGCGTGCTTGGTCGCCGTGTAGGGCGCCATCAGCGGCGCGGGGACCAGCCCGGCCAGGGACGCGGTGTTCACGATGTGCCCGAAGCCCTGCCGCTTCATGATCGGGTAGGCCGCGTGGACGCCGTGGACGACACCGCGCAGGTTCACGTCGATCGTCCGGTTCCAGTGGTCGAGGGTGAGCTCGTCGACGGTGCCGCCGACCGCGATTCCGGCGTTGTTGAAGACGACGTCGAGCCGTCCCCGCTCGGCCGCCACCCGCTCGACGAGATCGGCCACGGCCCGCGCGTCGGAGACGTCGAGCGTCGCGGCCGAGCCGCCGAGCTCCTTGGCGGCACGCTCGGCCCCGGCGCCGTCCAGGTCGGCGATGACGACGTGCGCGCCGCGCCTGGCGAACTCGCGGGAGACGGCCAGGCCGATGCCGGAGGCGCCCCCCGTCACGATCGCCGTTCTCATCTGCCCGCCTTCCCGGTCCATGTCGTGCCGGGCGCCGGGGGCGCCCAGATGCCCATCGCCTTCCACACCCGGCGCTGGACGGGGTTCATCAGGCCCAGCTCGGCGCAGAGCTCGCGGGTCTTGCCGATCGAGTCGCGGATCTCCGCGGCCATCTCGGGGTTGCCGGTGTAGACCTCCCTGACGACGTCCTCGGGGATGCCGAACGTCCTGATCATCGAGCCTGGCGGTGAGAGCATGATCCGGGCCATGATGCCCAGGATGACAGGGGAGACGAGGCCCAGTGTGAAGCGCCGGTAGCGGGGCATCCGGGGCACCCGGCGGCGCAGGTAGTGGCGGGCGAAGGAGATGTGCCTGGCCTCCTCGGCGATGTGAATCCGTATGATCGTCTCCTCCAGCGGATGTCGGGCCCTGCCCGCTTTGATCATCTTGCGCTGCACGTGGTCGATCGGGTCCTCGCCACCGAGGACGAAGACGAAGAAGAGCTCGGTGGAGATCAGCGGGATCCACGGAGTGATCTGCGCGAGCAGGCTCAGCGGCCTCGGCATGCCCTTTATTGGAAGTTTCGTGCGGTTCACGAACTCTTGGAACATCATCCCGTGATGTCCCTCTTCGATGGTCTCGTGGTAGACGTAGCGGAACTCGGGGGAGCCGTTCGGCAGCCGGTACGCGTAGTTCAGCAGCCCGCGCTTGAGCAGGTTCTCGAACTGCAGGCCGATCTTCATGGCGGTCGCCACCCGCCACAGCCCGATCCTGGCGCGGATCTCGGGAGGCTGTGCCCGGTACCAGGCGTGGCCGCCCAGCCTGTCGACCTCGGGCAGCTCCCAGCGCGGGTCGTCCTGGAAGACGAGGAACTCCTGCTCGTCCCAGGGGATGTCGACGTACGGCTCCCAGTGCTTGTCGACGGACGCCTTCGAGAGGCGCTCTATGACCGCCTCGTACGCGCGTCTCTCGGTGACCTGCTGGTCGCCCTCTCTGTCCGCGGCGGTCTCTGGGGCTGGTGTCATCGCTGCCCTCCCATCGGATGTCTGCGCTAATTGTACGAAGCATCCAATAAGACGGAAAGTCCTGCGGAGGTATGAGGTCTCTCGCGTCGGTGTGACGTCCTTCACTCAGCGTTGTATTAAGGCCACTCCTGCTCCGGTCGGTGACCTGTCCGTCGCTGCAGGTGATGTAACCCTTCGACTATGGCAGTGGTCGCAGCCCCCCGGCCCCTTCTGGGAATCGCGCTCCTGACCTTCGTCAGCGCCGCCTGGGGGTCGGCTTTCCCGCTGATGAAGGACCTCATCGTCCGCATGCCCGTGGCGGACCTTCTCGCCGAGCGGTACGGCATCGCCGCGGTCGTGCTGGTCGCGCTCCGCCCGAGTAGCCTGCGAGGGCTCTCCGAGAGCACCTGGCTGATCGGCATCCTGCTCGGCCTGCTGTTCGGCGTCGGCCAGACGGTCCAGGCGGTCTCGCTGCACGACCTGCCCTCGTCGGTCTCGGGGTTCACGGTCGGCTCGTACGTGGTGATCACCCCGGTCCTCGGGCTGGTCCTGCTCGGCGCCAGGACCTCGGCCAGGATCTGGGTCGCGGTGGCGCTGGCGACCGTCGCGATGACCGTGTTCACCCTGCTGAAGGGCGTGGAGGGCGACATCTCCCCGCCCGCGCTGGTCGCCACCCTGGTGTCGGCCGTCCTGTACGCGGCCCACACGCTGGTGCTCGGCAACTCCGCCGAGGCGCGGCGGCACGCCTACGCGGTCACGGTCATCCAACTCGGCGCCATCGCCGTCATGACGGGCGTCCTCGCCCTGCCGGGCGGCCTGACCCTGCCCGCCACGCCGGCCGACTGGCTGATCCTCGGCCACCTGTCGATCGTGGCCTGCGCCCTGGGTTTCCTGGCCCGCTCGTGGGGCCAGGTCCACGTGCCGCCGGTGCCCGCCACGGTGATCCTGTCGACACAGCCGCTCTGGGTGACCGTCCTGGCCGTCGCGCTGTACGGGGAGTCGCTCACCCTGAGCGTCTTCCTCGGCGGAGGGCTGATCGCCCTCGCCATGCTCCTGGTCGTGCTGCCCAGGGGGCTGTTCAGCGTGATCTGGCGTGGAATCCCGGGCAGTTCACGCCCGGGAGGAAACGACAGCACGGGAGGGCCGCCAGGGCCCGAGCGGTGCGGTGACCGGTAGGCCGTCGAGCGGCTCAGCCCGGGCGTCTCTGGTCTTCGATGTACTCCTTGATGATCGATAGGGGTGCGCCGCCGCAGGAGGCTGCGAAGTACGACGGCGACCAGAAATGCCCGCCCCACAGATACTTATGGATATGTGCCGGATACTCCTTGCGCAATAGCCGGGCGGACACGCCCTTGAGGCTGTTCACCAGCGTCGAGAGGGCGACTTTGGGTGGGTAGTGCACGAGCAGGTGCACGTGATCTTCCTCGCCGTTGAACTCGACCAGCTCCGCCCCGAAACCGTCGCACACCTCGATCATGATGTCTTCGCAGCGACGCAGGATCTCGTCGGTGAACACACCTCGCCGATACCTCGGGACAAAGACCAAATGTGCATGAAGCGCGCAAACAACGCTTCGACCTCTTCTTATATCGGGGCTCGGTTCCCATCTCGGTGACATGGACCTAACGCTAAAGTGTTCGAGGTGAAGCTGGTGGTGCAGGTGAGACTCCTGCCGACGCCCGAGCAGGCGGCGGCGCTGCAGGCGACCCTGCACGCGGTCAACGACGCGGCCACCTGGGTGGCGGCGCTCGCCCACCACCAGCGG
The DNA here is from genome assembly GCF_040298085.1 of Streptosporangium sp. NPDC001681. Lineage (NCBI taxonomy): Bacteria > Bacillati > Actinomycetota > Actinomycetes > Streptosporangiales > Streptosporangiaceae > Streptosporangium > Streptosporangium sp. NPDC001681. Next base: position 162,992 of record NZ_JBEOZN010000003.1, read on the forward strand.
GTATTCCGCAATTACGACCTGCGCAGGCACGTCTACGGGCAGATCAAGGACGACTACGGGCTGGCGGCTCAGGCCGCGCAGCATGTCATCAAGAAGGTCAC